>NZ_JBEYXP010000009.1:0-56578 GCF_040704615.1 Streptomyces sp. NPDC046862
AGTACGGCGAAGGGAGTTGCCGAGGGTGTAGCCGAAGCCCGGCTCCAACGGCTCGATCACGAACCGGGAGCGGAACTCGTCGACGACCTCTTCGGCCAGGGACGGACGCTGAGCAATCAGCACGAGGTATTGCCTCCAGTGTTTGGCGCCCGCTCTGTGACGCTGTGGACACCACGAAGGGTACGGGCTCAACCTCCTACGACCTGTCCCAGGCACCGCCTCCAGACCGCCGAATAAGCAATTGGTGCCTCGCCAGGAAGGCATCCCTGCGGCACACATTCGACACGGGACACACTGAGCTCGGCGTCTCCGCAGGTCACAGCCCTACCCCAGGGAAAACTCCTCAAGCGGACGTCGCAGGTTCGAATCCTGCCGGGGGCACTGTGTCTGCCCGGGCACGGAGCCTCGAACGGGTCCCTCGGAGTGATCTGCGAGGGACCCGTGGCCGGGAGGCAGAGCGTTCCCGGAAGGAACAGCGAGTTCCGGGCGGAGAGGGCCGCGTTGGAGGAGCGGTGTGGTGAGGCGATGGCCGCCGTACGCCGGACCGGGCGGGGGAGGCATCGGCCGCGAGGCCGCCTGCCGCGAGGCCGCCTGCCGCGCAGCCCGCCGAAAGTTTTTTGGAAATCTTCGGCCGATGGCGATGAGTTCCGTCGGGGTTTCCCGTCTGACCCGGTGAAGCAACCACGAGTCACGGAGGAACCTCGATGCGTACCCTGATCAGCACGGCCTTCATCTCGCTCGACGGCGTCGTGGAGGCCCCGGGCGGCGAGCCCGGTTACCGGAACTCCGGGTGGACCTTCAAGAACGTCGAGTTCCTCCCCGAGGCCTTCGACATCAAGGGCCGGGAGCAGAAGGAAGCCACCGCGATGTTGATGGGCCGGACCAGCTACGAGGCGTTCAGCGCGGTATGGCCGGACATGGAGGATTTCGCCGACTACAAGGTGATGCCGAAGTACGTCGTCTCCACCACGCTCACCGAGGACGACCTGGTGTCGAACTGGGGCGAGACCACGATCCTGCGCTCGCTCGACGAGGTCGCCACGCTGAAGGCGACCGAGGGCGGCCCGATCATCGTCCACGGCAGCGCCGCCCTGAACCAGAGCCTCTCGGACGCCGGCCTGATCGACCGCTACCACCTGCTCGTCTTCCCGCTCCTGCTCGGCGCGGGCAAGCGTCTGTTCAGCACCACGGACAAGGACACCCAGAAGCTGAAGCTGGTCGAACACGAGGCGTACGCCAACGGCCTGCAGAAGAACGTATTCGATGTGGTCCGCTGACAAGGCTCCCGCACTCGTTGGAAGCCCACCACCAAGATCACTACGACATGACAGGCAGGACATCGCGCATGACCGCACCAGTGAAAGGCCCCGCCAGCTACTTCCCCTCGATCGAGAAGAAGTACGGTCGCCCGATCGCGGAGTGGAAGGAGCTGATCCGCGCCTCGCCCCTCACCAAGCACATGGAACTGGTCACCTGGCTCAAGGCCGAGCACGGACTCGGCCATGGCCACGCCAACGCCCTCGTCGCCCACACTCTCGCCGAACGCAACGGAAACTGACCCGCGCGCATCGCCGATTCAGCGTGGCTCAACGTCGGGGCCTTTTCAGGCCGTTGAGCAGTGCGCGCAGTACCGCGAGCCGGTGGGCCCTCAGGCGGTCCGCGGCCTCCGAGGTGTCCGACGGGCTGAGGGCCTTGCGGGCGGCGTGCGCGGCGAGCACTCCGAGGATCAGCCGGACCAGACCGCTGGTGAGGGCAACAGCGGCCGGCACCCACGCCACGGCACCGATGTCGATATTGAGCATCTTCAGGTCACACCCTTGTACGTCGGGAGATCCCTGGTGTAGCGCGGCCGGCCCAGGCGCTGAAGCCGCGCAACCGCGCGGTACTGGTCTGCCACGGCGAACTTCCGCGCAGCTGCGCCCCTGTCGGCCCGCCGGTAGCTGGGGAAGTATGCGGCCATGGCGCACGTGAACAAGCCGCGGAAGTCCGCGAAAAGGGACCTGCCCTTCCCCTACGACCAGGACCTGTCCAAGGTGCTGCGGCATCTCAACCGCCGCACTCGTACCTTTCGTACCCGACTGGCCAATGACTGGGTCACCGCCGCTTACCTGGCTGCCGGCTTGCGGCTGATCGAACAGCACCTGGGCCCGGACGCCTCGAAGCGCGTCAACGTGAGCCGCCCGCTCCTCGGCTTCCTCTCGCAGCGCGCGGTCGCCGGCGAGGTCGCCAACAATGACCGCCCCTTCTCGCGGCACGGCAGTGTGGCGTCGTTGCGGGACCGTTGGAGCTCGCAGTCGGACTTCGTCGCCGACCTGATCAACTTCGCGGTGTGGAGGGAGAACTACCGTCCGGGATCCAGGGAGCAGCGTGCCGTCACCACCAAGAAGCTCGTGAGCGGGCCTGACTTCGTGAGCGCCGTTCACGAGACGGCCTACGAACATACCGCTGAGGGTGTCGACATCACCTCGGTCCGGCTCGCCCTCACCCTCATGACCGCGGTCGAGGGCGACGAGAACCTGGCGCGGACCGTCTCCTCCATGTACGAGGACTACCTCGGCTCCTGGAAGAAGCTGTACGCCACCGTCATGCACGAGCGCGGCCTGCGACTGCGTCCGGGGCTCACCCTCGACGACCTTGCGAACGCGCTGTCCGCAGCCACCGACGGGATGATCCTGCGGGCCATCGGTGATCCGGGAGCCGGTGTCGTCGACCGCGACAGCCGCCGCTCACTGATGGGAACGGTCGCGCTCGCCCTGATCCATGCGTTCCTCGAACCGGACGAAGAAGCCGACGGTCTCACTCTGGAACAGGCCGTAGCCGAGAGGTTCGACGGTCGGTCGCATTGAGGTCGGTCGTATCGAGGTCGGTCGCATTGAGGTCGGTCGTATCGAGGTCGGTCGCATTGGGGTCGGTCGCATCGAGGTCGGTCGCATTGAGGTCGGTCGCATTGAGGTCGGTCGAAAACGGCCGTCCGGCTACGCGAGCGCGTCCGCTCCTCCTTCCAGCCACACGCGCAGGTGGGAGGGGCGCTCGGCATCCATGTGCACGGTGTTCACGGCTATGGCGGTGCGGCGGGCGGCCGCCTCCGGTTCGCCGGTGTTGCTGTTGACGTCGAAGCGGGGGAAGTTGCTGGAGGAGACGTCGAGCCGGATGCGGTGGCCGGCGGCGAAGCGGTTCGCCGTGTCGGGGGCGGTGACCTCGATCTCGTACACCTCGCCCGGAATGAGTAACTCCGGCTTCTCGTAGGAGCGGTGGAAGCGGCAGCGGGCGATGCCGTCGGTGAGGTTCATCGCGAAGCCGTGCGGGTAGTCGGCGTTGGGCGGGTGGACGTCGATCAGCTTGATGGTGAAGTCGGTGTCCGGGGCCGTGGTGGAGATGTACAGCCTCGCCGCCACCCGGCCGGCCAGAACCACGTCCCGCTCGAGTGGCGGGGTGCTCAGACTGATCACGTCCGGACGGGAGTCCAGCGGCAGGTACGGCTCGCGCGCCCCGTACACCCGGGCGTCCGGGGCGTTCTGGTCGTACGCCCCGCCCGTCATCACCGGTTCGCCCGAGGTGACCTGGCCTCCCATGGTGGGGACCGGGTGACGCGGGTCGAAGTCATAGGTCACCGACGCGGCGGCCGCGGTGGGCGGCGCGGTGGTGAGGGCTCCTTTGGTGGTGAAGTACAGGGCGACGGGGGCCGTCGACGCCGGCGGCCACCGGGTGTCTGTGCGCCATGCACCGCCGTGCCGCATCCGCCCTGCCGCGTCCCGTCGGCCGTCGCCTCCGCCCATCAGGAAGTACTGGACGACGGGAAGGTCTTCGTTCTCCGGGTTCTCCGGGGCCCCCGGGTTCTCCGAGGTCCCCGGGTTCTCCGGGGTCCCCGTGTTCTCCGGGCTCCCCCCGTCCTCCCCGCCCCTCCCGTCCCGCCCCTTCTCCCGGCCCAGCGCCCGGTCGAACCAGCGGCGGCGGAACTCCAGGTATGACGGGGCGAGGTTGCCGTCCAGGGTCGCCCGCGGGCCGAAGTCCACGTCTCCGGCGTACGTCTCGCAGCGGTGCCCGTGCGTCCACGGGCCCATGACGAGGTAGGTGGGTGCCGACTTCAGCTCCCGCAGGGCGGTGAAGTTCTCGATGGTGGAGCGGACGTAGGGGTCGTACCAGCTGCCCATGTGCAGGCTCGGCGCGTCCGGGAAGCGGTGGTAGAAGCCCCGCCCGTAGATCGCCGGGGTGCGGTAGTAGTCGCCGAACCTGTCCTGCCGCCACTGCTCCAGCAGATAGTCCTCGTACGCCGGCAGGTGCCGCAGCGGTGTGCAGCCCGGCCGCCACGGCATCGCGCCGAACCAGCCCGTCACGTCCACCCGCAGCAGCGCCTCGGACAGCACCGGGTCCGCCGCGGCCTCCGGGCTCCGCAGCGCGTGCCGCAGTGCCCAGGTCACCTGCTTGAGCTCGAAGGCGCCGCCCATCCGCATTCCCGCGTCGTAGGCGGAGGAGAAACCGCCCGAGTCCTGGAACATGGCGGCCAGCCCCGTCGCCCCTTCGGCGGCCGCCGCTGCCTGGACGTGGGCGGAGTAGGAGACCCCCGTCATCACGACCCTGCCGTCACACCACGGCTGGTCGCTGAGCCAGGCGATCGTGTCCGCCCCGTCCGCGCCCTCGCCGAGGTACTTCACGAACGTTCCCTCGGAGTCGCCGCGACCCCGGCAGTCCTGCCGTACGACGTGGTAGCGGGCCTCGGTGAAGTGTCGGGCGATGTCCTCGGGCCGCGGAAGCGGCGCGTCGCCGCGGTCCTGGTCCGAACCGCGCTGCGCGCGCCGACCGTACGGGGTGCGTTCCAGGAGTACGGGCAGCGCGGGTACCTCCGGTCCGGGTGAGGCGGTGTACAGGTCGGCGGCCAGACGGACGCCGTCCCGCATGGGGACGCGCAGGGTGCGGCGCCACAGGGCGCCGCCGTGGAGGGCTTCGGGCCGACCGGCGTGGGAGGTGGTGTCGTACGAGGTCACTCCCGTGACGCTAAGCAGCGGACCAGGCCATGGCGATCACTTGACGTCATCAGGTCAACTGTTCCGCAGGACGGTGACGGGACCGGACACGAGACCTACTGTGCAGCGCATCCCAGGAACGCCCCGCGTTCCCGTTGCGGCGATCGTGCCCGGCTCCGGGTCCCTTTTCGCACCGCTCGCGGCGCTGCCGCGAGCACTGCTCTCGGCGCTGCCGCGTCATGCCCTCGTTTCCCCGTCACCACCCGTCCTCACAGGAGGCCGCCATGAGCACACCCGACAGCCATACCCGGGAGGTGCGGGCAGAGGTGCAGGCCACCGGACCCGACGACGACGGCCGTAGCCCTCGGCCCGACGCGGGGGGCCGTGGCTCACGGCTCCTCGACCTGGTCGAGCGCGCGGGCAACGCACTGCCGCATCCTTTCTGGCTGTTCTGGATCCTGTGCGGGATCGTCGCCCTCGTCAGCTGGGTGCTGAACGCCTCCGGCCTGCGGGTCGAGGACCCCGCCTCGGGTGACCCTGTCGGCGTTCGCAGCGCCCTGTCGGCGGCTGCCGTACGGGACCTGCTCACCGGCGCACAGGACTCCTTCGTCACCTTCGGACCGCTCGGCACCGTGCTGATGGTGATGCTCGGCGTCGCGGTCGCCGAGCGGTCGGGGCTCTTTGAGGCGCTGGCCCGTCGCATGCTGTCGGGCCTGTCGCCGCGTACGGTCGTCCTGGGCGTGGCGCTGGGCGGCGTGCTGGGGAAGTTCCTGTCCGACTCCGCGTACGTGGTCCTCATCCCGCTCGGCGCGGTGGCCTTCCGCGCCGTGGGCCGCTCCCCCATGCTCGGCATGATCGTCGCGTTCGTCTCCATCAACGCCGCGGGTGACGCCAACCCGCTGATCGCCCCCGGTGACGCGCTGTTCGCCTCCGTGGCCACCGAGGCCGCGCAGCTCGTCGACAAGGACGTGGTGGTCCGTGCGACGGACAACATGTACTTCACCACCGTCTCGGCGTTCGTGCTGGCCGGCACCATCGCCCTGGTCGTGGACAGGATCCTCGCCAAGCGCGAGCACCACCTGACCCCCGACCCGGACCTGGAGGCCGCCGCCTCACGGCAGGTGGTCGCCGCCGGGGTCGACGACGCGACCGAGCTGCGGGCCCTGAAGCTGACCGGTCTTGCCGTGGTCGGCTACGCCACGCTGGTCGTGCTCGCGATGGTGCCCGGTTCGTCTCCGCTCCGCGGAGAGGGGGGCGCGATCGTGGAGTCCACCTTCATGAACGCCATCGCCCTCTTCCTCACCGTCTTCTTCCTCCTCATCGGAGGCGTGTACGGGCGGTTCACCGGGCAGATCCGCGGTAACCGCGCGATACCGGAGTTCATGGCGGACGGCGTGCGCTCCATCGCACCGCTGCTGGTGCTCTTCTTCGCGGTGTCCCAGTTCATCGCCCTGTTCAAGTGGACCAACATCGCCACGGTCGTCGCGGTCGAGGGCGCGGACTTCCTCCGGGGGCTGGGCGCGCCCACCCTGGTGCTGTTCACCCTGCTGATCGTCGCGGTCGCGCTGATGAACCTTCTCATCACCTCCGGCTCCGCCCTGTGGACCCTGGTCGCCCCGGCGCTGGTGCCGATGCTGATGCTGCTCGGCACCAGCCCGGCCACCACCATGGCGCTCTACCGCATCGCCGACTCCTGCACGAACTCCATCACCCCGATGAGCACCTCGTTCATGCTCTGTGTCGGCTATCTGCAGACCCTGCGCCGCAAGGCCGGCATCGGCACGCTGGTGTCGTTCACCCTGCCCGTCGCCATGATCATGCTGGTGGTCTGGGTGCTGCTGTTCTTCGCCTGGTACCTGCTGGGCATCCCGCTCGGTCCGGGCGCGCCCGTTCGGTGACTTCCGGCCGTACGCTGACGGCGTGAGCATCGTGCTCGACCTGGGAGGACTCGGCCCCGCGGACCTCGCGGCCGGGCCCTCCGCGCTGTCGGAGCTGATGGCGAGCCTGCATGTGCTCGCCGAACCCGAGCACCACCCGGAGGCCGCCGGCTGGACGGCCCGCGCCGCCATGGCGGGACCCGAGCTGCACGACGAGCTGTCCGTGTTCGCCCCCTTGTGGGCCCGCTATCGCTGCCGCCTGTTCTTTCCCCGTACGGTGCGGCTCGCGGCGAGCCTGGACGAAGAGCTGGCGGCGATCGCGGCGCTGCCGGCCGAGGACTTCGTGGAGCTGGTGGCGCCCGGGATCCTGGGCACCAACGCGCAGCCCGTGCCGCCGGCCCGCGAACTGCTCGCCGGCACGGCCACCGCGGAGGACTACGCACGCCGCTGCCTGCGCCGCTCCTACGCCCGCGGTGAGCTCGCGCGACAGTTGGTGGCGGCACCGCTGGAGCTGCGGGACCGGCTGCTGGCGGTGCTGCGGGCCGCCGACACCGCCTTCTTCGCCGAGGACTGGCGCGCCCTGCGGCCGCCCCTGGAGAACCACGCCCGGGAGGTACGCCGCCGGCTGGCGAACTTCCCCCTGGGGGCACCCCCGGCCGGAGTCCCCCAGCCTCCGGCCGGGGGTGCCCCCAGGGGGACTTCGGCCGGAGGGACCCCCATCTCGCTTCGCTCGCCCGCGGATGTGCTCACCGAGTTGCTGCCGACCGCGGCACGGGTCGGGCCGGGGGAACGGATACGGCTGGACAAGCTGCAGATCGACGAAGTGAAGGTGGCCCCGCGTCCCCTCGTCCTCGTCCCGTCCGCCCGGGTGTGGCCGCATCTGACGGTCAAGAACGAGCACCCGTCGTGCGTGGTGGTGCAGTACGCGGCGCGCGGCACCACCCCGGCCGGGGAGCTGACCCTGCGGGATCTGCACCACCGGCTGATGGCGCTGACCTCGCCCGCCCGGATGGAGCTGTGCCGCCATCTGCTGGGCGAGCCCATCACCACCTCGGAGCTGGCCGCCCGACTCGGCTCCAGCGAACCACAGGTCTCCCGCGCCCTGCGGACCCTGCGCGACGCGGGCCTGGTGCGCTCCACCCGGGACGGCAAGCTGGTGCGGCACCGGCTCGCCACGGACGTCATCCAGCGGCTCGGCCACGACGTCCTCGCAACGGTGGCACGGTGAACCGACGAGGCAAGCCACCTGCGACCTACGGAGGGGTGTTCTCCCGGGCCGTCCCGCTGGAGGCGGTGCCGTCGTCGGGCCCGGTGGTGGCGTGGGGTCCGGGCAGCCAGTCATGGGCCGGGTCGTACTCCAGCCGGCGGTTGCGCCCGGAACCGTGTGGACGCCGCTGGGGGCCGTATGTCCCAGCGGCGCAGGCCGGGTCCTCCTGCCCGTTGGGTCCGGGCCGGACTGGGTCTATCGTCGGCATCATGGGGCCAGGACGAGGAGGACGGCCGGTGATGCCGCAGGACGAGGCCGTGATCGGCTGCACGGGGAAGGTACTCATCGGAACCCGCGGATCCGCGGGACCCGGCGAGGTTCTCGTGCGGGTCAGAGGCGGCTCCGAGACCTTCCTCGCCTGGTCGGAGGACCCCCTGCCGACGGGGGCGACAGTGCTCGTGATCGAATCACGGGGATGTCGTGAGGTAGGCGTCATCGAGTGGGTGGATCCGTTGGACGCGCTCGACGGCGGTCCCGTCGGCGCCGGCTGAGGAGTACAGGCATGTTCGGATACCGCGTTCCCGCCCCCGACGAGGCGATGCTGATCTCGGGAGGCAGGCGGGGACTTGGGGGAGCGCCGTTCCGAGTGGTGACGGGGCACGGAAAGTTCGTGATCCCGTTCTTCCGCAAGACCCGTTTCCTGACCCTGTCGATGTGCGAGTCCGAGGTCACCGAGACCTGTGTGACCAGGCAGGGCATCGCGCTGCACGTGCGTGCCGTCATCGCGTTCAAGGTCGGCAACGACCACGAGAGCATCATCAACGCGGGGCAGCGCTTCCTCTCCGACCAGGACCAGATGTCGGTGCTGACCGGCCGGATCTTCGCCGGCCACCTGCGGGCGATCATCGGCTCGATGACGGTCGAGGAGATCGTCACCGAGCGGCAGAAGCTCGCCGCGGAGGTCCTGGACACCTCGAAGACCGAGATGGCGAAGATCGGCCTGATCGTCGACTCGCTGCAGATCCAGTCGATCGACGACGGCGACGCCGGCTACATCGACGCGATGTCCGCGCCGCACAAGGCGGCCATCCAGCGGCAGGCGCAGATCGCCCAGGCGCAGGCCACCCAGGCCTCGGTCGAGGCGGAGCAGGAGGCGGCCCGCAAGCAGGCCGAGTACGCCCGGCAGACCGCCGTCGTCAAGGCGGAGTACTCGGCCGAGGTGGACCGCGCCCAGGCGCAGGCCGCGCAGGCCGGACCGCTGGCGCAGGCACACGCCCAGCAGGAGGTGCTCGCCGCCCAGACGGAGCTGGCCCAGCGCCAGGCCAAGCTGCGCCAGCAGCAGCTGGTGGCCGAGGTCGTGAAGCCCGCCGAGGCCGAGGCCGAGCGGGTCAGGGTCCTCGCGGCGGCCGAGGCGCAGCGGATGAAGATCCAGGCGGAGGCCGCGGCCTCGTACGACCGGGTCGCGCTCGACCGGATGCTGATCGACCAGCTCCCGCAGATCGTCAAGGAGGCCGCCGGAGGCCTCGCCGGCGCCAACGTCAACGTCCTCAACGGCGCGGACGGGCTCGGCGAGATCGCCGCCGGCCTGGTGTCACAGGGCCTGACGATCCTCGACTCGGTCCGACAGAACCTGAACGGCCAGGACCCCGAGGGACCCCGCCCCGGCGACGGTCGCCCCGATGACCGACGTCCCGAGCAGAGCGACGGCAACGGTCTGCTCCAGTTGCCCACCAACAGGGAGAGGAAGTCGAACGACGGCCCGGTGGACGTCGACTAGGGGCGGCAAGCATCTGCGAGGCGCAGACCGGACCTACCGCGCTGGACGTTTGCCATCCAGGTCAGGAGACAGAAAGGGACCTGGGCCTGCGCAGCAGCCACTGCCCGAACGTCCGACGCCGGGGCCGCACCACCACGCGGCCGTGGGCCTTGTAACCGACCAGCTCCACTCGCAAGGTGACCGGCGTATCAGGATGCGTCGGGGTCTGACGGAACTTGACCCTGCTGTGTACCAGCTGCAGACCATCGGTATCGACCACGATGCCCGGCCTCGTGACCAGCGTCAGGGTCTTCCCCGTCATGCCCACGTCGATCCGCAAGGTGTCGTGCGTGATCACCGCGTCAGTGAAGTCGAGCGTCACCTCGCAGTACGTCACCGCGAGTTCCAGCCTCCGCGGTACCACCCAGCGCCCCACACGCTCGACCGCGCCACTGTGGACCTGTTCGATCCGAACGAGGTCCTTGACCTCCGCTCCCGTCCCGCCGACCGTGGCCGATACGGGCGGCAGGTCAGCGGTGAGCGGGGCCAGTTCGCTCAGAGTCCGCGACGACAGGGCCGCTTCCAGGCGCTCGTCCAACTCGTCCGCGGTCAGCAGGCCGTCGCCCGCCGCGATACGCAGCACATCCACCACGCGGTCCCGGTCCGCGTGAGAGGCTCGCAACTCGGGCGACGAGCCGGGGCCGATGGGCTTCCCGGAGGGCTCTCCGGTGGGCTTCCCGGAGGGCGACATCTCTCCCGGCATGCTTCCGTCCTGGTCCTGTCGAACGTCTCCGCGCGACGCGGGCAGCGGCGCAAGAAGAAGGCTAACGCTATATCGCGACATGGAGCCAGGGGGCAGTTCACACCTGCACCGTTGAGCGCCGGGCGAGAACCTCGACTTCGCTCTCCGGCGGCCCCGTTGATTCCCTCGTGCCCGTCGTGCCCGTCGTGCCCGTCGTGCCCGTCGCTCCCGTCGTGCCCGTCGCGTCCGCAGGGCCGAGCCCCTGCGCCACCGCCCGAAAACCTTGGCACGTACGCTCGTTCACATGGTTGAGCATCGAATGGTTGAAGTGAATGGCGTTCGACTGCACATCGCCGAGCAGGGCGACGGCCCCCTGGTGGTGCTCCTGCACGGCTTCCCCGAGTCGTGGCACTCCTGGCACCACCAGTTCGGCCCGCTGGCCGAGGCGGGCTTCCGTGTCGTCGCCCCCGACCAGCGGGGATACGGACGCAGCGACCATCCCGACGCCGTCGACGCGTACACCATCCTCCACCTCGTCGGCGACGTCGTCGGACTCGTCCAGGCCCTGGGCGAGGAGAAGGCGTACGTCGTCGGGCACGACTGGGGCGCGCCGGTCGCCTGGCACACCGCCCTGCTGCGACCGGACATGGTGCGGGCAGTGGCCGGCCTGAGCGTGCCGCCTCCCTTCCGGGGAACGGGGCCTCCGCTGGCCGCGATGGAGGAGAGGTTCGGCGGCCGCTTCTACTGGAACTACTTCAACCGCCCCGGTGTCGCGGACGCGGAGTTCGCCAGGGACACGCGCCTCACCCTGCGGAAGTTCTTCTACTCGGCCTCCGGCGACGCTCCCGGTACCGGCGAGGACAGGCAGCCGCTGGTCGATCCCGAGCGCGGCTGGCTCGCGGACATGACGGACCCCGAGGTGCTGCCGGACTGGTTCACGGAGAGCGACCTCGACGCCCTCACCGAGAGTTTCTCCCAGGGCTTCACCGGAGCCCTCAACTGGTATCGCAACCTCGACCGCAACTGGGAACTGACAGCCCCCTGGCACGGCGCCGTCATCACCCCGCCCTCCCTCTACGTCTACGGCGACCGCGACCTGGTCCCGGCGTTCCCCGGCACACCCGAACTCATCGAGCGGCTCCCCGACCTGATGCCCAACCTGCGGCGCGAGCCCGTCAAGCTCGCCGGCTGCGGCCACTGGACCCAGCAGGAACGCCCGAACGAGGTGAACGCGGCCCTCATCGAATTTCTCAGGTCGTGTCCCTGAGGCGAGCGAACTCCGCGCCTTGCGACGGGAACTGCCGGGCGGCCCCCGAGCGGACGTCCGACGTCACGCTGAGGGCCGCCCGTTCGCCTGCTCAGGGGCAGGGTCTCTCGTCAGGGCTTCGGCGCCGGTGGTGGCCCCTGGGCCGCGGGCGCGAAAGCGTAACCGCTGATCAGGCCGGCCACACCGAGCACGCAGTCCAGGTAGACAGCCACGGACCGTGAAGTTCCGTGGCGCATGATGATCAGAACGATGCCGATCACGAGGACGGCAAGAAAGATCACGTAATGGCGGCGGAGTGACGCCGCGAAGTCGATCGGCACGCTTTCCTCACCTTCTTGGGCACTGTTGGGCCGAGGTGCTTCCCATTCGACCGGCCGGAGGACCGACCGTCCAGCGAATCCGACGGGCCTCGATGTGCCGGGAAAGGGACCAGAAGTTCAGCCTTTTTCAGCGGAATTCGGTGAAGTTCCGCGTCCTCGGCGGAGGAGGTGCGAACATCTCGGCCATCCGGCTCGTGTCAGGCGCTTTGGGGGGAAACGTGGATGGCTACCCACGCGGTGCGCTACCGCCCGTGCAGCGATTCGCCGCGGAGTTACGACGACTGCGCATCACCGCGGGCGACCCTCAGCTCAAGACGATCGCCGCACGGGCGCAGTGCAGTCAGGCGACGGTCTCCGAAGCGCTCAACGGCCACCGGCTGCCCAGTGAGACGGTCACCCGCCGTCTGGTCGCCGCCCTGGACGGCGACTGGGTGCGGTGGAGGGAGCTGTGGCGGGTTGTCCGGACCGAACTGGACGACCTGAAACACAACAGGCCCGAGACGCCGCCGCGGACGCTGCAGGCCAACATGGTCTGCTACCCGGACCCTCCCGCCTTCTACCGCGCCGCGGCCGACCGCGTCCACACGACCCGCCACGAGCTCCGCCTCACCTACGTGAGGCTTCACCCTCCCGGCCAGTGGCTCATCCCGGAGGCAGCCACCTACTACGAGACGGTGTTGCAGTGGGCCAGGGAGCACGCCGGGGAGTCCACCAGCGTCCGGCGCATCATCGGCGTCCCGGAACGCGACGGCGTGCCCCAGCCGGCCTATCTGGCCTGGCTGCGGGAACACCAGGCAGAGGTCAGGGACGTGTACGCCTACGAGGCACGGGTGATGTCCTGGAGCACCTCCTGCCCCTGGCACAACTCCGGTCTCTACGACGACTCCGTCACCTTTCTCTCCTTTTCCGGTGCCGGTCGCCAGCAACTCACCGGGCTCAGCGTCGAAGGTCCGGTCTTCCTGGCCCCCTTCGCATCCGTTTTCGACCAGGCCTGGGGCGCGTCGCAGCCTCTCGACGAGTATGTGGCCGGGCAGGACCGGTGACGGGGTCCGCGATGGCCTCGAGAGCAGCTTCCAACGGGTGAATCCCGCCGTTCGGCAAGTACTCGCCGGGCAGCAGCGGGAAGCCCATTCTGCGTATCTGGCAACCGATGGGCAGGGAGTGTCCGTATGCCGAAGTTCCTCATCCAGGCCACCTATACGCCCGAGGGCACGAAGGGGCTGCTCAGCGAGGGCGGGAGTGGTCGTCGTGCGGCCGTCGAGCAGGTCGTCACCGGGCTCGGCGGAAAGGTCGAGGCGATGTACTTCGCCTTCGGGGAGGACGACACCGTGCTCATCGTCGACTTCCCGGACCCGGTCTCCATGGCCGCTGTGAGCCTCACCGTCAAGGCCAGCGGCGCCGCCCGGACGCGGGCCACTCCTCTCCTCACTCTCGAGGAGATCGACGAGGCGGCCCGTCAGCAGGTGAACTTCCGCGCCCCCGGCCGGTAGGCCTACGAGGCGACGGGCAGATGGTGCGCGAACGTGTGGACGACCCGGCGGGACAGATCCTGGCCCAGGGGGAGTTGAAGGTCCGCTCCACCGACGCGGACCCGTAGGAGCGGGTCGTCCGCGCGGACCTGTTCGATTCTCGCGCGCGGAATGACGTGGGTGTCCACGCCGTGGCGGCCACCGGTCCTCTCGGCGTGCAGCGGGTCGGTGAGGACGACGAGTTCCCGGGGCGTGAGGACGACGGCCGCGTACGCGGCTTCCGAGCGCGGGGGTACCGGCAGCGCGCCGGCGACGACGGCGATCGGATCGCCGTCGTCCAGGCGCGCCACGTCCGAGGCGAGCAGTCGTCGCCACTTGTACGGCAGAGCGGCGTCCGGTACGGGAGCGTCCGGCATGTCCAGCTCGGTACGGGCCGCGCGGCGGCGCAGGGACCGCACCAGGGGGTGCAGGTGGTGTCCGGCGACGGCGTTGTAATGGACGGTCAGGCGGGTGTCGGTGGCGAGGATCGTCAGCCGGGCGTACAGCAGGATGTGAGCGGTCTCGATCGCGGCCACCTGCTGCGGATGGAGGACCACCCGCACTCCGGGCAGGGCGGGAGCACCCACCCACAGCGCCACTCCGCCGGGTCCGAACCCGAGCACGCCGGTCGGCGTCAGGATCTGAAGACGGCTGTCTCCGAGGCGGCCGGGGCGGGTGCGGGCGGGCAGGACGAGCAGGTGATCGGTGTCGTCGGTCCCCACGGCCCGGCGAAGTGCCCCGAGCGCGCCGTCGGGTACGTCCTCGGCGCGGTGCGGTCGGTACGGGAACCCGTGGACGCCGGGGAGTGTGTGGGCACGCGCGGTCTGTTCGTCGACCGCCTGCTCCCACGGTTCGAGCAGGTCGGGCCTCGGGCGGGCGGCGGGACGTCGTCGCCGGAGTAAGCGGGGGCTCACGGCGAGACGGGCCAGACCTCCCATCGGCCACTGCGGGCTTCTGAACACGGTCACCTTTTCCAGCAATGGCCGGCCGAGAATGCCCGGGGTCGGCCTCGACGAGCTCCTCCAGCCGGGACTCCAGGGGCATGGCGGCCCCCCTCCCCTTCCCCTCAGCCCAAGGTCCGGCCGATCAAGAGAGCCAGTATGCCGCCGACGGGTAGCCCTGTGGCCATGTCGCGCCGCCTCCTACGCCTACTGGCTCGGTAAGGGGGCATGCGAGGGCGGCATCCCGCAGCCGGGACGCCGCCCTCGGTCGCGTCGCGCCACCGTCGCATCGGACCGTGGCGGAGCCCGGTCGCTACGACGAGGTGACGGAGTGGCGCGTGCGGCCCAGGCGCGCGCGGATCAGCGCGACGACCACCACGCCCACGGCCACCAGGGTGGACAGGACCACCTGGTCGCGGCCGCCGCCGTCGGCCGTGTCGGTCAGCATGTAACCCAGGACGAAGGTGATGAGGGCGATGGTGGCCCAGGTCAGGTACGGGTAGAGCCACATCCTGACGATCAGCTTCTCCGGCGACTCACGCTGGATGATCTTGCGCAGGCGCAGCTGGGAGAAACAGATCACCAGCCAGACGAAGAGGGCGATCGCGCCGGAGGAGTTGAGCAGGAACTGGAAGACGGTGTCCGGCCACAGGTAGTTGAAGGCGACCGCGACGAAGCCGAAGACCACCGAGGCCAGGATGGCCGTCCGCGGCACGCCCCGGTTCGTGGTGTGGCCGAAGCCCGCCGGGGCGTCACTGCGCCGGCCGAGGGAGAACGCCATGCGTGAGGCGGTGTACAGGCCGGAGTTGAGGCAGGAGAGCACCGAGGTCAGCACGATGGCGTTCATGATCTGGCTCGCGTGCGGGATGCCGATGGAGCTCAGGGCGGCGACGTACGAGCCGTCCTTGAGGATCGCCGGGTCGTCCCAGCGCAGCAGCGACACCACGATCAGGATGGAGCCCAGGTAGAACACCGCGATCCGCCAGATCACGCTGTTGGTGGCCTTGGTGACCGCGCCCCGCGGGTCCTCGGACTCGCCCGCCGCCAGCGTGACGATCTCGCTGCCCATGAAGGAGAAGACCACCATCAGGACGCCGGTGAGGATCGCTCCCGGCCCGTTCGGCAGGAACCCACCGTGCGCGGTCAGGTTGGAGAAGCCGGACGCCGGGTGGTCCGAGCCGGGCAGCAGACCGAAGATCGCGAGGCCGCCGAGCACGATGAAGGCGGCGATGGCGACGACCTTGATGCCGGCGAACCAGAACTCGAACTCGCCGTAGGAGCTGACCGAGACCAGGTTGCTGGCCGTGAGGACGACCATGACGATCAGGGCCCAGCCCCACTGCGGGACCGCTGGGATCCAGCCCGCCAGGATCTTGGCGCCGGCGGTCGCCTCGACCGCGAGCACCACGACCCAGAAGAACCAGTACAGCCAGCCGATGGTGAATCCGGCCCAGCGCCCGAGCGCACGGTCCGCGTAGGCGGAGAACGAGCCCGACGTGGGGTTGGCCGCGGCCATCTCGCCGAGCATGCGCATCACGAGCACGACGAGGACGCCGACGAGCGCGTACGAGACGAGGATGCCGGGGCCCGCGGCGGCGATGCCGGATCCGGAACCGACGAAGAGGCCGGCGCCGATGACACCTCCGATCGCGATCATGGACAGGTGGCGGTTCTTCAGCCCGGCCTGCAGGCCGGAGTCCGCCGGGGCGGCGGTGCTGCCGGTGCTGGTCGCCGGATCCGTGGTGGAGGGAGCGGGGACGGGGGGACGTGTGGTCATCTCGACATCCATGGAGGGAGTTCGGACGAGGACATGGGCGTGGGCGGGGGCATGGGCATGGACATGCGTCGACGGGCCCGGCGGGAGGACCGCGCGGGTTCCGCCGAGGGGACCGACGGGGAAGGGTGCGAAGGTCGGGCACGTCACAGGTCGCGATCACGGCCGCCGTGACGGCATAGTGAGCCGCGGCCGTCCGGCCCGTGCCCGACGGGGCAGGTGCGGGTGGCCGTCAGGAAAATAGTTCACCACGATCAGAAAAAACAAGGGGTGTCTTCGAGGCGCCCTGCTCGTGGTGCCCGCACGCCCGCCACGTGCGCTCTCGTCCGCCCTGCACAGGGGCTTGCTTAGGGGCTTGCTTAAGTGTTCACCCTGCTCTAATTTCTTGGCCA
Organism: Streptomyces sp. NPDC046862; assembly: GCF_040704615.1. NCBI lineage: Bacteria > Bacillati > Actinomycetota > Actinomycetes > Kitasatosporales > Streptomycetaceae > Streptomyces > Streptomyces sp. NPDC046862. The sequence continues at coordinate 16,746 of NZ_JBEYXP010000009.1, forward strand.
TCGCGGAACCGCCTCGTGGGAGCCCCTATGCACACCACCGCTCACACCTTCGCGGCGTGGTCGCGAGAACCCCTGGCACGGACGGCTTCGCCGCGGACCGTGACCCCGCTCAGCAGGCCGTTAGGGTGGCGTCGTGGTGAACGCAGCGGGCAAGTTCGGGCCCTACAGCCAGCCGGGTCCGGCACAGCCGGCACCGGTCGCCGCGGTGCGGGACGCCCACCTCCTGCCCGGCAGGGGCCAGACCGGATCGGAACTGGTCCGTTCGCGGGTCGCCCTGCGGGTGCGCCTGAAGTCCGTGTCACCGGGCGATCGGCTGCCGGACGCCGGCGTCCTCGCCGAGGAGCTGGGGATCAGTGAGATCACCGTGCGCCGCGCGCTGGAGGGGATGTGCCAGGACGGCTTGCTCGACCGCCGGCGGGGCCGGGCGGGCGGGACCTTCGTCGCGCCGGACTGGGACGCCGTCGTCGCCCTGATGCACGACACCGACACGGCGGCCGCGCTGGACGCCTTCCACCTGTTGCTCGAGTGCGGTCTCGTGGCCCACGGCACCGGCGAGGTCCCGGACGGCCGGCTCGACGGGCTGCGGGCGCTGGTCGACGAGATGGACCTGTCCGACGACCCGGCTCGACTGCGGGAGCTGGAGACGCGCTTCCATCTCGACCTCGCGGAGGCGCTCGGAGGGGCCGGTATCCGCGAGTTCGCCGCCGACCTGCTCGGTCGCCAGTGCCTGGTGCTGCCCGCTCCGGAACCCGCGCTGGTACGGGCCAGGAACCGCTGCCACGCCGACCTGCTCACCGAGCTCCGCCGCGGCGCGATGGACCCGGCCGTGCGGGCGGTGAAGGCCCACCAGCACGCCCGGCCTGACGCCTCCCCGACGTGACGCCCGCCAACGCCCGCACCCACGCCAGGGGGATCGACGCCGATCCCCGTAGCCCCATAAGCCCCGTAAGCCCTGGTCGCAGTAGCCCGGGCAGCCCGGTGCCGGCCCTCCCGCCTCTCCTCGCCCCCGCCGCCCCTACCCGTCCCACCCCTGAGGGCTCCGCCCCCAGACCCCCGTATCGGCCTTGCGGCCTCGTCCTCAAACGCCGGACGGGCTGAAAAGCCAAGCCCCACCCCACCCCCGAAGGAGCCCCGAGCATGTCCGACCCCGGAGCTGTCCGGCCGTCGTCGACGGCGGGACCCGCCGGAGGTGAGCCCCAGCGGCTGCGCGGCGGGGTGCTCGGCATGGCGGACATCGCCGCCGCCACCATGGCCAACGTCGGCCCGGCCATGAGCTTCTTCTTCGGCTTCGCCTTCCTGGCCACCACGGCGGGCGTCGCGTCCCCGCTCACCATCGTCGCCGCGGGCGTCGCGGTCGCGCTGCTCGGCAACACGCTCGCCGAGTTCTCCCGGGCGCACCCCTCGGCGGGCAGCTTCATCACCTTCGTCGGCAGGACGTTCGGGCCGGTCAGCGCGGTGACCACGGCCCTGCTGGCCGGGCTCGGCTACATCATCGCGATGGCCTCCGTCATCGCGATCTCGGGCGGGTTCGTGCAGATCACCCTGCACCACTACACCGGCGTCGACCTGCCGTGGATCATCTGGACGCTGCTGCTGACCGGACTGTCGGTGGTGCTGATGCTGCGCGGCGTCGTGGTCTCCACCAAGTGGGCGGGCTACTTCTTCGGCGTGGAGATGCTGGTGCTGGTCGTCGTCTCGGTCGCGACGATCGTCGAGCACCGCGGCGACCTCTCCGCCGCTCCCTTCCTCCCCGGGCACATCAGCCACGGCCTCAGCGGCCTGGCGGCGGGCTTCCCGCTCGCGGTGTACCTGTTCATCGGGTGGGAGAACTCGGCGGCACTCGCCGAGGAGACGGAGAACCCCCGGCGCAACGTCGGCCGTGCCGTGTTCTCCTCGATCGCGATCATGACGGTGAGCTACATCCTCTTCGCCTACGCCACGGTGACCGGCTTCGGCTACGACACCGACAGGCTCGGCGAGGCCCGCATCCCCTTCATCGACGTCGCCCACCACACGCTCGGGGCACTGGCGTTCCTCGCCTACGTCGGGGGCCTGACCTCCACCCTCGGCGTGCTGATCGCCGGTATCAACTCCCAGGCCCGCCTGGTGTTCAACGCCGGGCGCGAGGGGCTGCTGCCGTCCTTCTTCGGCTACGTCCACCCCACCCGCCGTACGCCGAACAACGCGATCATCACCTTCACCGCCACCGCGCTGCTGATCATCGGCGTATGGGGGCTCGGGCATCTGCTCGGAGGTGCCGACGGCGGTTCGATGAACCCCGTGGTCTTCTTCACCGAGACCTCGACCCTGGGCGCCATCCTGATCCTGCTGGTCTACCTGGCGTCGAACATCGCGCTGCCGCTGTACTACCGCAGGTACCGGCCGCAGGAGTTCAGGACGGTACGGCACCTCGTGCTGCCCGCGATCGGCACCCTGGCCATCCTGGTACCGCTGTACTACCTGGCCAAGCCCGGCCAGCCCGCGCCGTACAACTGGTTCCCCTACGCGGCACTGGCCGCTCTACTGGCCGCCGTCGGCTACGCGACGCTCCTGGTCCGCCGGGACCCCGGCCTGGCCGACCGTGTGGGCTCCGTCGTCGCCGACGCGGAGTGAGCTTCGCGCGGAGTGAGCCTCACGCGGCGAGAGGAACCTGCTCGCCCTCCACGGGCATCCGGTAGTGGGCCCAGATCTGGTTCAGCTCGTGCTGGTAGTAGAGCGGGTACAGACCGGCGACGATCAACAGGATGACCCCGATCCAGGGGTTGCAGGTGGGCTGCATCCCGGCCGACCGCTGCATCCGGGCGATGCGCTCACCGGTGTTGTAGATCGACACGAAGGGCGGAACGATCACCACCCAGCCGATGGTGATGGCCAGAAGGGATAGCAGCGGATCGACCTCGATCCGCTCGTCGAAGTCCCGGGCCTCGCGGTTGATCTTGTAGTACCAGACCAGGTGGTAGATGCCCAGCGTGATCAAGGGCCAGATCAACCACACGAGAAAGATGTTGCGGGTCTTGCCCGCGCGACCTGACATGACACACCTCCCGTCACTCCAGTGCATCACGGCCTTCCGCGCCCCGCGCGTCGTGCGGCACGTCGGCGACGGGCGGGGAAGAGCGAGGGAAGGGCGGACGCGGACGGTCGGGCGGTGTCGCGGCACGGTGGTATCGCGCACGGCGGTGCCGCCGGTTCCCGCCAGGGAGGCGGGGGCGCCGGCGGCACCTCGGGCCGAGCCCGTTACGACGCGTCGCGCACGGTGCCCGTGATCTCCGGGCCCTCGACCGGGTCCCAGTTCTGGTCATACGTCTGCAGGCGCAGCCGCAGCTTCTCCGTCCCCTCGCTCACCGTGTCGGTGACGGTGGGCACGGAGACGTCGATGGTTCGGGTGCCCGCGGGCAGTTCGAACCACAGGCGCGGGTCGTCCGGCAGTCCGGACAGCGGGCGCTCGGGGTCGGGCGCGGCCTCGAAGCGGTCGTTCAGCCAGTCCGCGGGGACGTCCTTGGTGGACAGTTCGGAGCCACCGGAGACGGGCAGGATCAGCAGTTCCCCCTCCATGGGGACGTCGGCGGCTTGGGAGAGGGTGATGCGCCAGACCAGCGGCCGGCCCTCGGTGACCTGGTCGGCGACCGGCGTCACGGTCGTCTTGGGCCGGGGGTCGTCGTCCTCCACCGTGACCCCGCCCCGGTGGGAGCCGACCATCGCGCCGCGTACGGCCTTGACGGCCACCGAGTGGTCGACGTCGTAGGCGTAACGCGTGTTGCCCTCGACCTTCACCGGTATGTCGACGCGGGAGCCCGGCCGGACCGTCACCGTGCGCACGGCGGGGTACTCGCTGCCCGGCCGCTCCACGAACAGCCGGAGCTTGCCGCTGCCCGAGCCGGAGACCTGGACCGGCACCTTGTAGCTGCGCGTGCCGGAGTCGCCCTCCTTCACGGTCAGCCGGCCGATGTCCACGCGCGCCAGCTCGGCGGGCCGGGCCGCGGGGGTGCCGGGGCGCCAGCCGTGGGCGTCGATCAGCCACGCCTTCCCGGACGCGGTACGGGAAGTGAGCTCCAGCGTCGCCACGTGGCCGAGGTCGAGGCGCGCGCGGGTCGCGGCGGACAGCGGGACGCGGACCTCGCGCGCCCAGTAGGAGGTGGTCCGGTCGGTGCCCGGCAGGCCGTCGACGCGCGCCCGGCCGAGGGACGCCCGCTTGCCGGAGGTGTCGGTGAGGGCGACGTCCAGCTTGGTGCCGGTGGTGTTCGGCGGGACGATCACGCGCAGGGTCAGCTCCTTGGCGCCCGACAGGGAGACCGGGCGGGCGGGGCTGAGCCGGGTGGCGGTGCCGGAGCGGTTCCAGTCCATGGCCAGTGCGTAGCGGCCCGGTTCCCTGGTGGTCACCCTCCCCCACTGGGCGAAGTGGGGAGAGGCGGTTTCGAGGCCCTCGGGCAGGCAGGAGACGCTCGGGCGCGGGTCCACCTGGGCGCACAGCCGGCCGCCGGCGACCGTGGCGGAGGAGTCCGGCAGGAACGCCCCGGAGCGGGCCGCGCCGACGGCGTGGGTGGCCACGCGGGCGGGTGAGGCGGAGGCGGCGCGCACGGGAGAGCCGTCGAGCAGCGGGCGGACCCGGTCGTCACCGGCGACGAACAGCCGGGCCGCGGCCGCTATGTACGTCGAGCCCGCCTTCTGCTGCTGCCCGGCGGTCAGCCGGGTACTGGTGCCCGGGGAGCACACCGGGTCGTGCTCGTCCCCGCCGTAGGAGAAGTCGTCCTCGGCCGGCGCCGCGGCCTGGCCGGGGGTCCACTCGCTGTTGAAGAAGTTGTGGTTGGCGCCGGTCATGTAGACCGCGCTGTGCAGGGCCTTGCCGCGGCTGATCCCGCGGGTCGCGTCGACGTAGAGCTCGCCCTGGAGGTCGAAGACGTCTCCGTCGCAGCCCGGCAGGATCGTCATGGACGGCACGTCGGGTACGGGGTTCTGGCCGAAGATCGTGGGGCCTATGAGGACGGTTCCGCGTATCGTCCAGCGGGTCCTGCCGTGGTAGCCGTCCTGGTCGGCGGGCGGTGGGGTGAGGCTGTCCAGCGCGGCCCGGTTGACGCCCTCACCGCCTCGGGAGTGGCCCACGAGGAGCACCTTGCCGAGGTCGGCCCTGGGCGCCTTCCGCACGATCGCGGGGGCCGCGGAGGGGTCGGCGGCCCAGTCCGCCCAGCGCGCCAGGTGCAGCCGTACGAGGGAGGAGCGGGCCTGTGCGCCGGCGTCTTCGGGCTTCCAGTCCTGGGCGTTGACGCCGTTGGCCGAGATCGAGACGGTCACGTAGCCCTGGGAGGCGAGGAGTTTCTGGTCGTGCAGGTAGCCGCGGTAGCTCGGCACCGGCTTCTGGCCGGCCGGGCACGGCCACTCCATCTCCACGTCGTCACCCTTGTAGCAGGTCACGTGGCGCCCGTGCAGGAACAGTGCCAGCGGGCGGCGGCCCGTGGCGCCCCGCGGCACGACGACCTCGGCCCTCATCTCCACCTTGGCGTCGTAGCCGGGCAGGCGCACCGACGGCAGGGAGTACTCACCGCTGACGGTGCGGTACGGGCCGGGGGCACCGGGGTCGACCTCGTTCACGGTCTCCGCCAGGGGCGGGGCGGAGGGAGCCGACTGTCTGTCGAGTCTGTGACGCTCCTTGGCGGCCTTCGCTCCGGCCGCGTCCAGTCGGCGTCCCGCGGCCACGACCCGCAGGTCGTCCGTGCTGCCGAGGCGTACGCCGTCGAGCGGGAGCCGGAAGGTACGCCCGTCCGCGGCGGGTTCCGGGATGCCCAGCGAGCGGTTCCCGCTGAGGAACTCGACCCGGGCATCGCCCACCGGCACCTTCCCGGCCGAGCGCCACACGAGCACTCCCGGCTTACCCGACTCCCCCGACTCCCCCGGCTCCCCCGGCTCCCCCGGCTCCCCCGGCTTCCCCGGCTCTCCGGATCCGGTGATACTCCAGCCTTCGGGAAGCCCCGGGGGCTTCGGGGACTCCGGAGACACGGGAGCGGACGGCTGCCCGGGCTGCGGTTCCGGCGCCGCCTGCGCCATCCCCGGCGAGCCCAGCGCCACCGCGAGGGCCGCTGTCACGGCGGCCGCCACACGCGGGACACGGATCACTTCTGGTCCTCCTGATGGTCGGTTGCTCCGGGCGCCCCATGGGTCCCGGGCTCCCCCGATGCATCAGAAGACGCAGATGTCGCTGCCTGGTTGCCTCCTTCCACAGGATTCACAAAGGAGTTGACCTGTTCCGGACTCCAACGACCCTGCGCCGCAACGGAGTTGTCCGCTACGCGGAAGCCACGACCTCACCGGCCGTGACCTGGGGAGGGTTGGGGAGCAGGGACACGAGGTTGTCCCTCACGAAGTCCGCCGCTCGCGCGATCGATTCGTCCGCACCGGCCTGGTCCTGGAAGACGCTGGTCGAGACCATGACTCCGTTCCCGGCGTCGAGCCAGTAGTAGGCCACGAAGCCGGGGATCTCGCGCACGAGCGGCAGGAATCGCTCGTTCACCAGGCGACCCGCCTCGGCCGTGTCGGTCACCCCGTCGTACCGTCGGACGGCTGCGTACATGACTGTTCTCCTCGTGGTTTCCGGGTGCGTCACCGCGTCACTGCTGAGACGCCGTACCCCGCGCGACAGCCACGTCGCTCGTGAGGCGGCCGGTGATCACCGGAAAGGCCGTCTGCGGTGAGCCGAACGGCGGCTCGGTCCGGCCGCGCCGCCGGATCCCACCCGTCGGCCCGTCGACCCGGCGGCCCGTCGGCCCGTCGGCCCGTCGACCCGTGGCCTCGTCGGCCCGTCGGCCCCCGTGTTCCGGGCGCACACTGGAAGCAGAGGTCCGTGCGTCATGCGCGAACGTGGAGGTGAGCCATGAGCACCCTCGAAGAACACGTCGACGTCGGAGTCCCGATCGACAGGGCCTGGGACAGCCTCCATCGACTGGAGAACTATCCACGCTTCGTGGAAGGAGTGCGCGACGCCCGTACGGAGGCGCAAGACCGGGCGCGGCTGGACGTCGAGACCGGCGGCCGGGCCCGCGAGGTCGAGGCCGAGGTCGCCGACCGCGCGGGGGAACGTGTGATGGAGTGGCAGACCACGGGCGCCCCCGATCTCGCGGGTTCCTTCTCGCTGCAGCCGATCGACCAGAACCACACGCGGGTCCAGGCACGGCTCGAGTACGACCCGGACACGCTCAGGGACGCCTTCGGCGGGCCGAGGGGATTCGCCCAGGCGAACGCGATCGAGCGGCTTGTCCGCAGCGATCTGGAGCAGTTCAAGGAGTACGTGGAGCGAGGGCGGTGAAACAATCCCGCCCCCATGAATGGCGTGGCCCGAGGCGCAGTGCGATCATCAGATCGGGGCGGAACGCATCACTCTCAGCGACCGGGAGTTGCGGACGGATCTCCCCCTCCGGTTCCGGGTGAGCGTTGTCGTGGAGGATGGATGTCATGGCCAAGCGTCTGATCGTCTGCTGCGACGGAACGTGGAACCTCGCCGACCAGCCGAGCAAGACCAACGTCACCAAGGTCGCCCTGTCCGTGCGGCCGCGGTCCGCCGCCGGCATGGAGCAGCGCGTCTTCTACCACAGCGGAGTCGGCACGCGCCGTCTGGAACGGCTGCGGGGAGGGGCGTTCGGGGTGGGCCTGTCCCGGAACATCGTCGACGCCTACCGCTTCCTCGTCCACAACTACGAGCCCGGTGACGAGCTGTACCTGTTCGGGTTCAGCCGGGGCGCGTTCACCGCGCGCAGCCTGGCGGGGCTGGTGCGCAACTCCGGGATCCTGCGCCGCGAGAACGCCGACCGGGTCAAGGAGGCGTGGTCCCTGTACCGCGACCGGGTCGAGACGCCGAGCGGTACGGCGTCCACCCTGTTCCGCCGGGCGTTCTCGTACGAGCCGGAGATCCACTTCATCGGCGTGTGGGACACGGTCGGCGCGCTGGGCATCCCGGTTCCGGGGCCGCGCTGGCTCAAGCCGCTGGTGAACCTGGTCAACCGCCGCTGGGCCTTCCACGACACCGAGCTCAGCAGCCATGTGAAGGGCGCCTTCCACGCGCTGGCCATCGATGAGCAGCGCACCGCGTTCCGGCCGACGCTGTGGAGCCGCCGGCCCGACGACACCGACAGCGAGCAGGAGCTGCGGCAGGTGTGGTTCGCCGGGGTGCACAGCGACATCGGCGGCGGCTACCCGGAGACGTCCCTGTCCGACATCGCCCTGCTGTGGATGGTCCATCAGGCCCGCAGATACGGGCTGGAGTTCGACACCAGAGCGCTGAGCCCGGACGGGCCGCGTGAGATGAGCGCGGACCGGAGCACCGAGTTCAGGGTGCGTCCTCTCGTCATGGGCGAGCTGCACGACTCGCGCACGGGCCTGTACCGACTGTCCGGGCCGCTGCACCGGCCCATCGGGCGGACGGCGCACGACAACGGCGGCGGTGCCCTCGACGGCAGCCAGTACCTGGCCGTCCCCGCCAGGGAACGCCACGACGGGGACGCGGCCTACCGGCCGCCGGAGCTCGACACGTACCTCGCCGACGAGGCGGACGTACGGCTCGAACCGGTGCTCCTCGACCCTCGCGGCGGGGCCCTGTCGAACGCCGCGGCCGTCCTGCCGTCGCCCGACGGGGCGGGCCGGGCGACGCCCGACGCGAGGGATCGGGCGACGCCCGGGACGACCGACCGGACCACTTAGTCCGTCCGGCCCCCGTCTCCCGGACCGGTCGGGTCCTACGGACCGGTCTCCAATGCCAGGCGAACACCGTGCGGGGCCGCGGCGGGTCCCGGGGCGCCCGCTCTCGGACCACGGCGTCCCGCGCCCCGCTCACCCCGACCGCTGTCCGCCCTCCGCACGGGCCGCCTCCGCAGCGGCCGTCTCCGCAGGGTCCGCCCCGGCGAGCCACCGGGACCTCGCCCCCGCGAGCGCCAGCGTCACCACGACCGACGCCCCCGCCATCACCGCCATCGCCGCGCCCGGAGACGTCAGTTGGGCCACGGCCCCCGCGACGGCCGCGCTCACGCCCTGCAGGGCGAGCCTGCCCGCGGAGTCCAGACCCAGGGCGTGGCCGGTGAGGTGGTGCGGGGTGAGCGAGAGAAGGCGTTCCTGCTGGAGGAGGCTCGCGGCGAAGCCGACGGAGGCCAGGGTCGCGCAGGCCGCCGCCACGGCGAGCGGCGGACGCAGGGCGAACAGCAGGTACGGGGCGGCGAGGAGGAGCAGAAAGGGAGTGATCAGGCGGCGGCGCGCGGCGGGCGGGAGGAAGCGGCCCGCCGTCACGTCCCCGACCAGCATCCCGACCGCCGCGCAGGCGAAGAGCAGGCCGGCACGATCGGGTGCGTACGACACGAAGAGGGACTCACAGCCGACGATCAGGCCGTTGGGGACCCACAGGCCCAGGTAGACGGTACGGCGAGGAACGGACGACCACAGCTCGGCGTTCGTCCGCCAGGTCCGGGAGACCGAGGGACGCCCGGAGGCTCTGGGGGCGCGGCGGGCCAGGCCGAGGAACGAGACGAGGGCCGCTGCCGCGTACAGGGCCGCCGCCAGCAGGAGTGTGGTCGTCGGGGACAGGACCGCCACCAGGACGCCCCCCGTCGCGTACCCGGTGATCTGCATGATGCCGTGCATCATGTTGAAGACCGAGCGGCCCGGCAGATAGCCGTCCTCGGGCAGGATCTCGTTCAGCAGCCCCCAGCGGACTCCCCCGCTCAGCGACGCGACCAGCCCCAGGACGAGGATCACGGCGAAGACGGCCCCCAGCGGCAGCCCCGGCAGCGCCAACAGCGCCGTACCGGCCGCGAACGCCGCCGCCGTGCCCGACAGCGTCGCCCTCGGCGGTAGACGATCGGCCCCCGAGAGCAGCGTCGTCGCGCCCACCATCTGGGCCAGGGACGGTCCGAACATGCTCAGGGCCGACAGCAGCGGGGAGTCCGTCGCCTCGTACACCAAGGTGCCCAGCGCCAGACCGCTCACCGTCGAGGCCGCCACCTGGAGGGCCGAGGAGAGGAAGAGCGGAGTGAACTCGCGGGTTCGGAAGAGGTCTTGATAAGTGCGCATGGACGGAGGATCGGACGGTGCCGCGGAGCACCGTTACTGTTTCGCGGGTGAGCGAAACATGATCCCGGGGGGGCGTGGATGGGCTGGTGGCAGGTCAACGCCGACACCCTCGCCGGGAGCCGGTTCGTCGTCTCACCGCTCGCCGAGACCTTCGCGAGCCTGAAGGTGCTGCACGCCGGGGCGGGGGCGCATCCGGGCGAAGTGGCCTGGCTCGCCCGACATCTGCCCGCCTACCGGCGGCGGTTGTCCCGTGACCCGGTCACCGCGCTGCTCGTACGGGCCGGGCTCGGACGGGAGTGGATCGCCGACTTCCTCACGCCCGCCCCGCAGGAGAGCGCCGGCTTCGCCGAGGAGGTCGCCCGGGTGCGCGACACCGACCCCGCGGCCGCACGCGACCACCTCAGCGTCTCCCTCCGCGGCCCGCTCCCCGACCTCCTCCGGCGCGACGACCTCCCTCAACGCGCCGCCGATCTCTTGGAGTTCGTGTGGGAGGAGACCGTACGGCCGTATTGGGAGCGGCGTCGGCGCGTGCTCGAGGCCGATGTGCTGGCCCGGACCGCGCAGTTGGGCCAGGGCGGATGGAGCGCGGTGCTCGACGCGCTGCGGCCGGGCATGCGATGGCTGGGCGGGGACCGACTGCAGGTCAATCTGCACGAGTACCCGCCGCGCGAGATCTCCGGGGCCGAGCTGCTCTTCGTGCCGGTCACCGCGCAACGGCACGGATGGGCGTCCTGGGACGAGGGCGAGCGATATGCCGTCGTCTACCCGTGTTCGGGCGTACTCACCGGGGAGCCGGTCACGTCGTCCGTTCCCGCCGGACTCGGCACACTCCTGGGCGACGCGCGGGCCCGGGTGCTCGTGCTGCTGGACTCCCCCATGAGTACGACCCAGTTGGTGGCCCTCACCGGGCAGGGGCTCGGGTCCGTCGGACGGCATCTGCGGGTGCTGCTGGACGCGCGGCTGGTGCGCAGGCGGCGGGCCGGGCGGTCGGTGCTGTACTACCGGACCGCGGCCGGTGAGGTGCTCGTCACAGCTCAGCGGGGCTGAGACGGCCCGCCGTCCGCGGGACACCCGCCGGAGTTGGGCCGACGTGTTTCCTTTGTGATCCGTGGTGATCCGTAGTGGTGTGCCATGCGTCAGTGTCATGTCGCGAAGCAGACACCGTGAACCGGTGTCGTACGTGAGTATGTGGATCGAATGCGTGACCTTTCCGTGGGTGTGTCGTTGATCGGATGACAGCACTACGGGTGAGGGGCACCGGTGAGCCGGAGACTTGCGTTGGGCGAGGGTGAGACGGCCCGCACGGCCTGTGCCCGTGGTCTGCTGCGGTCGGGCGTGGTGGAGAAGACGGGCGAGGTACTGTCGTCTGCTGTGCTGGCCGAACGGGTGGGCTGGGCGGCTGATCTGGCGTCCGGCATGGCCGCCGGACTGCTGGCCGAGCACTGGAACGCAGCCGATGTGGGCCTGCTGGCCTCGGGCGTGGACGCGAGCGGCCGGGCGCTGCCGTCGAACGCGTGGATGGCGCTGCGGCGACTGGGCTGGACAATCAGCCCGCCCGGGGGTGTCCGTGTCAACGACCGGATTGTGCGCATGGCCCAGGAACAGGCCGGGCGCACTCTACGGTCGGCCGCCTGGCGGGCCGACCTGACCGCCGGGATCATCGCGACCTGGCCCGCCGATCCCGCGAAGCGAACCCCTGACGAGTGGGATGCCGTCCGTGAGGCGGTCCCTGATGGCCGTCACCTGCCCTGTGGCGTCATCAGGTCCCGCACCCGGCAGATCGCCGCCTTCGCAGGCAGGCACGGCCGTATGCCGGCCGACATGTTCGAACTGGAGGCCGCATCCCGCACGGCGCGGATGCTGCTGCTGTCCGCCTGCGACGGGCAGCAGGCCACCCTGGTCCGGGGTGATGATCCGGGCCGGGCGCTGCTGCGGCTGCAGCTGCCCGTCCGGCCCGATCCGTGCTCCTACCGGGACTGGACGTGGGTGGCCTGCCCGATCACGCTGCCGCCGACCGTTCCGGCGGGCGCGGTGCTGCATCTGCCCACCCTGCGCATCCACCAGGGCCGCATCCACGCCGACCTCGCCTACACCCACGCCGTACCGAAGACCCGGCGTAGTGGGCACACGATCGCGCTGGGTGTGGACTGGGGACTGAACACCCTGCTCAGCGTGGGCGCGGCCCGGCTCCATCCGGACGGCACAATCACCGCCCTCGGTACCGGGGCGCTGTTCCGGGCCGCCGGGGTGGGGGCAAAACAGCATCGGCTGCGGCGTGAGCTGGAATACCTGCACGCCAAGACGGGCCACTACGAACGCCTCATCGCCGCAGACGGCACGCATCCGCTGACGGGCAAACAGCGGGTGCTCGCCGAGGAGATCCGGTACGTCTGTGACCGCCGCTCCCACCTCAACGACGCCCTGGCCTGGTCCGCGGCACGGTGGACGGTCGACCAGGCCATCACCGCCCGGGCGAGCGTGATCTACGTCGAGGACCTGCGCTCGATGGAGGCCCGGGGCATGGGCCGCACCCTCAACACTCGCCTGTCCCAGCAGATCCGCGGACAGATCGTGGAGCGGATGCGGCACTTGGCCGCCGAAGCCGGCATCGCCGTCGTCACCGTCCCAGCCCGCGATACCTCCCGGAATTGCCCGCGCTGTCTCGTCCCGCTACGGCACCGCAAGGCTCCCGACCGGCCCACCACACCCGGCTGGAGATGGGCCATCTGCCCCAATCCCCAGTGTGACTGGCAGGGGGACCGCGACACCGGCGCGTGGCAGCGGATCGCCGCACGTGGCTTGGCCCACCAGACGAAGACCGTCACCGACCGCGCGACCGGCATCATGAGCATCCGCTCGGTAGTGGACAAGCTCGAAACCACAGCCGTGGTCACCCCGGCCACGAAGGCCAGCCGGGCCGACCGGTCCAAGACCGGCCCCACCCGGCACCGCACAACACGCCCCGCGCCCAGGCGACGCAGGGCACCCTCCCCCACCGGCCCCACAGGCCCGGCGGGCAAGCGTCCGGAGGGACACGCACCACCGGGCCGGATGCGGCTGCCCCGCGCAGCCCACCGGCACCAGGGCGTGACGACGATCAGCACACCCTCCCCCGGACTCCGTCCGGGAGGACCCCCACCCCGCCGACACCGGCCGAGAGGGGCAGCACTGGGCGCGGGCTTCCACCTGCACGCCCACGCCACCCCTCCACGATGGGCAGATCCCACGCCATACGCTATGTCTGACATGGGATCACCAACTGATCGGAGACGCTCCGCTCATGACTGCTGACAATACTGCTGCGAACGCTGCTGGGAACTCCGTGCTCGATGTCGGGATCGGTGCGCTGCAGGGCGGCTCCGCCGACCTCGCGCAGTACCACGGCAAGGCCGTCCTCGTTGTGAACGTGGCCTCCAAGTGCGGACTGACCCCGCAGTACGCGGGCCTGGAGCGGCTGCACGAGCGGTACGCGGACCAGGGTTTCACCGTGCTCGGCGTGCCGTGCAACCAGTTCCTCGGGCAGGAGCCGGGGACGTCGGAGGAGATCGCCGAGTTCTGCTCGGCGACGTACGGCGTGACCTTCCCGATGACCGAGAAGGCCGAGGTGAACGGGGAGGGACGGCACCCGCTGTACGCGCGGCTGGTGGACCACGCCGACGCCGAGGGCCACACCGGTGACATCCGGTGGAACTTCGAGAAGTTCCTGATCGGCCGGGACGGTACGGTCCTCGCCCGCTTCTCGCCGCAGACCGAGCCGGAGGCGGCGGAGCTCGTGGCGGCGGTGGAGAAGGCCGTCGGCTGAGCGGGTTCGCTCTCCTTTCCGACGTCGTTGACGTCGTTGACGTCGTTGACGTCGTTGACGTCGTTGACGTCGTTGACGTCGTTGACCTTGTCCCTGGGGCAAGGGGCAGCGTCTCCGTCGCCGGGCGGTGATCGCCCGGCGACGGAGGACGGGGTCATGTACACCGAGGATTGCGTGGTGGGCGTGGTGGGCGAGGAACCGCCGGCCGGGAGACCGCCGGTCCAGGACCTGCTGACCATCGGCGCGTTCGCCGCGCGGACGCGGCTGTCGGCGAAGGCCCTGCGGCTGTACGACCGGCAGGGCCTGCTCACGCCTGCGTACGTCGACGACGTGACCGGTTACCGCTACTACCGCGCCGACCAGGCCGAACGCGCCCGTCTCGTGGCGCTGCTCCGCCAACTCGACATGCCGCTCGCGCGGATCGCCGAGATCGTCGAGTTGGAGGAGCAGCAGGACGGGGAGCGGGCCGCGGACCGGGTCGCCGCGTACTGGGCGGCCGTCGAGGCGCGGCTGGCCGGGCAGCGGGCGCTCGTGGACTACCTCCGTGCACAGCTTTCAGGGAGGAGTTCCGAGTTGTACGGGAAGTTCGAGATCGCGACGGTGGACGTGCCCGAGCAGTGGGTGCTCGCGCAGCGGCGGCACGTGCTGGCCGACGAGATTCCCCTCTGGATCGGGGCGTCGCTGGGGCGGCTGGAGGAGGCCGCGCGGGTGTGCGGGGGCGTCGCCGGGGCGCCGTTCGTCACGTACTACGCCGAGGTCTCCATGGAGAGCGACGGGCCCGCGGAGGCGTGCGTGCCGGTTGCCGACGGGGGTGCCGCGCGGGCCTGGGCGGCCGGTCAGGGGCGGGCCTGGGAGACGCGGGCCCGTCTTGAGCCCGCGCGGCGTCTCGTCTACACGCGCATCAGCAAGGCGCAGGTCGCCAATCCGCAGATCCACGCGGCGTTCGACGCGGTGGAGGCGTGGGTCGGGCGGCAGGGCCTGGAGGTCGCCGGGCCGTGCCGTGAGGTGTACTTCGCCGACTGGGACGCGGCGGGGCCGGAGGATCCGGTGTGCGATGTGGCGTTTCCGGTGAGGTGACAGCTCCTGCCGGTGGGGGCGGGCCATGTTTCCTCGCCCCCGCCTGCGGGGTTTTCAGGGGCGCGGGGCTGTGTCAATATGCGGCTCCGCCACGATGGGGTCCCCCCCCCGCTCGAGCGAAGCCGAGAGTGGGGGAGCGACCAGCCACGCACACCCCGCGGCCTACCACGAACCCCAGCCACCCCACACCCTCAGCGGAGTTCCTCCGGGCACGGCGTGCCCCGCGGGAGCTGGTACGGCGCCGCGAGGCGGTACGTGCCCGCCCGGGGGGCCAGGAGCTCGGTCCACTTGTCGCCGAAGGCGTCCTTCTCCGCCTCCATGAGGCAACCGTTGACGTTGTCGTACTCCTTCGGCACACCGTCCCCCTCCCGCCGCTTCGACTCCTGCGTCTCCTGCGGCCCCCGAAGGCTCTTGCCCTCCTCGTCGACCACACTCAGCCACGGCGAGTACGGAATCCGGATCAGGACGCGCCCCGCCTTCCGGACCCGGAGGGTCATCTCTCCCTGGGCCGCCCGTTCGACCACGGCGTGCGGCTCCGCGAGCTGCGTCGGATCCGTCACCGCGAACAACTGCCAGTTGGCGTCGCCCCAGATCTGCTTCAGATACGGCATGCCCCGCTGAACGAGCTCCCGCTCACGCTCGCCCCCGTCCCCGTCCGGCTCGTCCTTCGGCAGGACGACGTAGTGCACGGCCCACCGCTTCAGCCAGTCGTGGTAGTTCGCGGAGTTGAGCGTGTCGTCGTAGAAGAGCGGGTTGCGCTCCATGTCCGCCTGCCGCATCCAGCCCCGCGCCAGGTTCACGTACGGCGCGAGAGCCGACGCCTCTCGGTGCGAACGCGCCGGAACCACCTCCACGCGGCCCTTCTCGGCGCCCACCACCTGGAGCTCGTTGACCAGGGGAGCCAGCTCCCGCGCCCACGAGGCCGCCGGTGTCGTGTGGACGACGTCGTCCACCGACTTGTAGCCGATCCACGTCGTGAAGCCGAGGAAGGCGATCACCGTGGCGTACCACTTGCGGGAACGCGGCACCGTGAACGGCAGCGCGGCCAGCAGCGTCACGCCCGCGAACAGCATCGGCAGGCGCGTGATGTTGGACCCGATCTGCGAGCTGACCAGCCAGACGAGGAGTACGGAGAGTCCGTACACGGCCGCCGTGATGCGTACCGTCGTCCAATCCTTGGGGACCAGGACGTAGACGAAGGCCGCGTAGATCACGGGCAGGGACGCCGATCCGACCGACATCGGCTGCGTGCCCGAGAACGGGAACAGCCAGGCCGACAGCGCCACCACCACCGACGGTGCCAGTCCCAGCGCCCAGGCACCGGGACGGCGCTTCTGCAGGAACAGCGCCACCGCCACCAGCCCGACGAACAGGCCCGCCACGGGTGACGCCATGGTCGCCAGCGCGGCCAGCGGCGCGGCGCACAGCGCCTTCGCCCAGCGCTTGTAGCGCCAGCGGTACGGCCAGCAGAACACGACCGCGGTCGCGCCCAGCGCGAAGACCGTGCCCAGACCGAAGGTGACCCGCCCGGACACCGCGTTGCACAGCAGCGCGAACACCCCGGCCAGCGCCGGCCACAGCGGCTGCCGCACCGCCCTGCTGCGCATCAGGACCATGGTCAGCAGGCCCGCGGAGGCCGTCCCGGCGATCATCATCGTCGTACGGACCCCGAGGACCGACATCAGGTACGGGGACACCACGCTGTACGAGACCGGGTGCATACCGCCGTACCAGGCCAGGTTGTACGCCGAGTCCGGATGCCGGCCGACGAACTCCGCCCACGCGTCCTGCGCCGCCAGATCCCCGCCGCTGTTCGCGAACGTGAAGAACCAGACGAGGTGGAGGAGGCCCGCGAGAGCGGTGACCAGGGTGACGGGGTGACGCAGGAAGCGCGTCGGACGCCCGGTCCCATCGGTCTCGGTCTTCTCATCTGCGCCGCCGCGGGAGGGTTCTGTTATTCGCGGGGCGGCGCCCTGTCCTGGATCGGCGTCGTCGGCGTGTGTCCGCTCCGCTGTCGCCACCTGAACGCACTCCCCGTGTCCCTCTGTACGTGTCCCGTTTCTCGTGCTCCGGCCGACCACGCGGCCTGCGACCGTCCCCGGTCTCGCGACGCTAGCACGCACCCCGCCGGTGAGCGCCGGTAGTTTCCGGGTGGCGCTCCGCCGGCGGGGCTCCGTGGCGACGCGGAGGCGGTCAGCCCACGCGGGTGAGCTTGCTGCCGAAACCGGGCTCGGCGAGGTCCGACTGGAGCGCGACGGGCACCTCGACGGTGTCCCCCTTACCGTCTCCGACGGTGAGGGAACCCACCTTGGTTCCGGTCGCGGCCTCGTGCGGGACCGCCTTGCCGTCTTCCGTCAGCGCCAGCTTGACGGTCTGCCCGGCCCAGCCCACCGCGGAGACGTCCTTGGTGGCGACGACCGGTGTGTGACCGCCGAGGCCGTCGTCGACGTACCCGACGACATCACCCTTCTTGAGGATCTTCTCGCTCGTCATCGCGTCCTGGGCGGCGATCATCGCGGTCTTGCTGACCGCGTTGACGGTGTCGATGATCGGCGCCGTGTGCTGGCCGAGGATCGCGCCGACGATGATGACGTTCTCGCCACCGACCTCCTTGGTGGCCGCGAAGAGCAGGTTGCCGCCGGCCTTGGTGGTCGAGCCGGTCTTGATGCCGATGGCGTTGTTGTAGGGGACGAGGCGGTTGAAGTTGGGCCACGTCGTGCCGGAGGGGTCCTTCCAGCTGGGCAGCCTGGTGATGTCCGTCAGCGCCTTGATCTTCACCAGTGCGTTGCCGAGCTTGACCTGGTCCTCGGCGGTGGAGACGGTCGTCTCCTGCAGGCCCGAGGGGTCGGTGTACGTGGTGTTGGTCATCCCGAGGTCCTTGGCGGCGGCGTTCATCTTCTTGACGAACTCCGCCTGGGAGCCGTTCGTGTCCCAACGCGCCAGCAGCCGCGCGATGTTGTTCGCGGACGGAATCATGATGGCCGAGATGGCGTCCTGCAGGGAGAGCTTGTCGCCCTTCTTGACGGTGTTCAGCGTGGACTCGTTCTGGGCGTCGTAGCCGCCCTCCTTCTCGGCGAGGGCGTCGACCGTGATGGAGGGGCCCTTGTCGCCGGGCTTCAGCGGGTGGTCCTTGAGGACGACGTACGCGGTCATCGCCTTGGCGACCGACCCGATCGGCACGGCCTTCTGCTCACCGAAGTTGTCCATCGTGCCGATGCCGGTCACGTCCATCGCGCCCTGGCCCTCCTTCGGCCACGGCAGGGAGAGCTTGCCGCCCTCGAAGGCGTAGGTCTTGTCCGCCGTCAGCGTGAGGGTGGGCGTCGGCAACGGGCGTACGGCCTGTACGACCGCAAAGATGATCACCAGCAGGGCGACCAGCGGGGTCCAGATCTTGACCCGCCGGACGATCGTGCGGACCGGAGTCGGAGGGGGCGGCGGGGTGTTCGTCAGCTCGGCCAGCAGGTCGATCGGCGGCTTGGGCGGCAGGGGCTGCTGCGCGGTCCGCTCGGGGCCGATCTGCGGGATGGCGGCCGTGGCGTCCGCGGGGGCGGTCCTCGGGGGCTCAGGAGGCGCAGAGGCGGGCTTCGGGGCCCTCGGCTCGTCGAGCGGCTTGAGGGCCACGAACTTGCTGGTGCGCTCGGACTCCGGCTCGGGCCTGTCGGCGGGCTTGCCCGAGGGCTTGTCGGCCGGCTTGTCGGCGGGCTTGTCGGCCGACTTGTCGGCGGGCTTGTCGGCCGACTTGTCGGCGGGCTTGTCGGCCGACTTGTCGGCGGGCTCGGCCTTCGAGTCCGCCGCGTCCTGCGGGTTCTTCGCGTCCTTCGAGTCCTGCGCGTCCGTCGGCTTCGTGCCGCCGCCCAGCTTGAGCATGGTCGTGGGCTGGTCCACGGCGGGCGGGCGAACCTTGAAGACGGCGGTGGGCTGGTCGACCTGGGGCTTGGAGTCCGTCTTGCCCTTGTCCGTGCCGGATTCAGACTCGGTGTCGGATTCCGTGTCGGTGTCGGATTTCGCGTCCGAGTCGGACTTGGGCTCGGGCTTGGGCTCGGACTTGGGCTCGGGCTCGGGCTCAGGCTTGGGCTCAGGCTTGGACTCAGGCTTGGACTCGACCTCGGGCTTCGCCCCAGGCTCAGGCTCAGGCTTCGACTCGGAGTCTGCGGCGGCGGGGGCCGGGGCGTCCGCCTCGGGCTCGTCGGACTCGGACTCGTCGACCTCGGACTCGACCGTCTCGGACTTCGCTTCCGTCTCGGTCTCGCTGTCCGCCGCAGCGGCCGTACGGTCGCCGTCGCGCTTCACGGCGTCCTCCGGCTCACCCTCCGTCTCGGACTGGCTCTCGGACTCGGACTCGGCTTCCTCGGCCTCCGCGGCGTCGTCGTCCTCGCCCTCCGACCGGCCGTCATCTCCGGTCTCCGCGGAGTCCTCGGAGTCTCCGGAGCCCGCGTCGGCTCCTCCGGTGGCCTCCGGGGCCTTGTCGCCGCCACCGTCACCGTCGCCGGCGGAACCCTCGTCGTCCTTCGCGGCCGCCGCGGAGCCGTTCTTTGACTCCGCCTCTGCCTCCGACTCCGCCTCCGACTCCGACTCCGCGGCCGAGCCTCCCGACGAACCCAGCCCGCGCTCGGCCTCCTCCAGGGCCCGCCGCGAGAACACCGCGGTCGCCTGGTCCACACCCACCGTGGCAGGGGCGGACGCCCCCGGCACGGAAACCTTTTCCTGGGCCACCGCCAGCCGAGGATCAGCCGAGGCCGATGCCGAGGCGGAGGCCGCACCGGCGCCCGCACTCGCGGCCGCGCCCGCGCCCGGCGCACTCGTGGCCCCCGACTCCGGAACCACGGACCTGTTCCCCGGCGTCGATCCCGTCGACGACTCGTACCGCTTCGACCTGTCGGGGAACTCGCCCGCCACCGATGCCTCCTCCTGCGCCGTCCCACTGCCGGAACGAGCGTTCTACCGAACCGTGAACCCCGCCCGGACACCGCCCTGTACCGCTGTCCGAACCATGTACCAGTGTCCTGTGTGCGGGCTTAACCGAAGCCGTAGACGAGAACGACATACCTACTGGTTCCACTACGAACTGGTCACGCACCCTCGACAGACCAATGTGAGAGGGGTCACCCTGTCATTCATCCACGCGGGGAGGCATGGATGGGCAGGAGCCGCAGAACACTTCCGGAGGAGCTTCTGTTGCTGGCACTGGACCCGACCACGGGTACCACTGCACAGCCGCAGTCGCTCGACCTTGGTCTGGCCGGAGCACAGCTAGTGGAGCTGGCGCTGGCCGGACGGATAGCCCCAGACGGGGATCGTATCGCCGTGGTGGCACCACGGCCGACAGGAGATCCAACTCTGGACTGCGCGTTGGAGTTGCTGCGAAGGCGCGGCGCTCCGGTACGGGCGGTCCACTGGATTGGCGGACCCCGGCTGGGGCTGCGCCAGACCTATCTCTCGCATCTGGAGCGGTGCGGCATGGTGCATGCCGTGGCGGGCCAGATGTGCGGGGTGCTGCCGACGACGCGCTACCAGGCGACGGACACGGCCATCAGCCGGGAGATCAGGTCCCGGCTGGATTCCGCGATCCGGACCGGCGTGCCGCCGGACCCACGGACGGCCGCGCTCGCCGCACTGGCCCACGCGGTCGGTCTCGGCAAGCACCTGTATCCCGGGAACGAGGGGCGGTCCTCCCGCTCCCGCCTCCGGGATCTGATCCGGCACGACCCCATGGGCGGCCTCGTGGCGCACGCCGTGATGGACGTCCAGAACGGTGTGGCGGTGCAGCCACGCCGTAGCCCGGCACCAGCCGGCCGCCCGGCGGGCGCCGGGGGCAGGCCCGCGCCGGAGCCCTCCAGGGGCGTTCCGATGCAGCCGCGCCGCGGCTCGATGGCGCGTGTCGTGGCTCACTGAGCCGCGGGCCACGACAGCGAGGCCGGAATCCCGGAAAGCACCGCCCGCACGCACCAGCGGGCACCACGAACGCAGCACCGCACCGCCACGCAGTACCGCACCGCCACGCAGTACCGCATCACACGGTGCCGCACCGCCACGCAGCACCGTCACAGCGCCGCGACGATCCGTTCATGGGCCCGAAGACCCGGTTCGGGAGCCGCCGGCTCGCGCGGGGCGTGTGAGGCCGCACGCGGTCCGTCCCGGACGAACCATTCGTCCGTCCGGGGCGACGCCGCGGTCTCACCGCCCCGCGCGGCCGCATGCCCGGTCGCGTGTCCGGGCGGTCGGCAGCATGTCCCGGCGGCATGTCCGGACGGCCGGCCGCACGCCCCGTCGAGCACCCGGATGAACGTCTCGCCGAGCACCCGGCCGCACGCCTGGCGGAATACTGGGCGGAATTCGGCCGGATATCACCCCCGGCAGGCACGCACACCCGAACTCGCGTGTGCACGGCGCATATCCGCCGTTTCCCAGCGGTAGTAAGCACCTTGGTGGCAATCTGCTCATTAGCAGATACTCAAAGTGTCAGGCCCGCAGCCGGAGGTGCACGTCCCGTGGCGTCCAATGTCAATCCCACTGTCAGGCGGCGCCGCCTGGGCCAGGAGCTGCGTCGGCTCCGCGAGCTCAAGGGCATGACGGCCGAGGAGGTCGCCGAGCGTCTGCTGGTCTCACAGTCGAAGATCAGCCGCCTGGAGAACGGCCGCCGCAGCATCAGCCAGCGCGACGTCCGCGACCTGTGCGGGGTGTACGAGGTCGAGGACCACCGGATCGTCGACTCGCTGATGCAGATGGCCAAGGACTCCCGCCAGCAGGGCTGGTGGCACGCCTTCGGCGACATCCCCTACAGCGTGTACATCGGCCTGGAGACGGACGCCGCCTCGCTCAGGGTGTACGAGCCCCAGGTCGTCCCCGGCCTCCTCCAGACCCCCGCCTACGCCGAGGCCCTCATCCAGGGTGCCCTGCCGGAGACCCCGACGACCGACGTGGAGAAACGGGTCCAGGTCCGACTGCGCAGGCAGGAACGAATCTCCGCCGACGAGCCCCTGCGCCTGTGGGCGGTGGTCGACGAGGCCGCCCTCCGACGGGCCGTCGGCAGCCGTCTGATCATGCGTGAGCAACTGGAGCAGCTCGTCGAGCAGTCCCAACTCCCTCACGTCACTGTCCAGATCCTGCCCTTCGAGATGGGCGCGCATCCCGGCCTGAACGGCCAGTACGCGATCCTCGAGTTCCCCGACGCGGCGGACTCCAGCGTGGTCTACATCGAGGGCGTCACCAGCGACCTCTACCTGGAGAAGGCCCACGACGTCCAGAAGTACAGCGTCATGTACGAACACCTCCGCGCCCAGGCCCTGAACGCGGAACAGTCACGCCAGTTCATCGCGGACATCGCGAAGGAGTACGCACGCTGACGGCCTGAGCGAGGAGCAGACGAGAAGCAGACGAGGACAAAGGGGCGACACCCTACACCCTCTCCTCATGAAAGCGGAAGACCTCAGGGATATATGCCATCCGGTCGAGTGAATAGTCGCTTCAGCCACCGATGTTGGCGAGTAGCGTCGATCACGCCACCGAGCAACAACGTTGGCGCAAACCGAACAGCGGGCTCCGACCGGAGCCCGCAGGACGGTGACAGCAACTCGACCCACTGCTTACCGGAGCGAACATGGCAATCCGTCAGGGAGCCACTTTCCAGTGGACCAAGTCCTCGTACTCCGCGGGCAACGGTGCCTGCGTGGAGGTCAAGTCCCCCGTCACGACCACGCTCGCCGTCCGCGACTCCAAGGTTCCCGAGGGCCCCGCGCTGGCGTTCCCCTCGAACGCCTGGAGCGCCTTCGTGACGGGCGTGGACCGGGGAGCCTTCTGACCCTCGTCCACTCCCTCGATCAACAACTGCACAGGCAACACCGATTGAGCCCTCTCGACTGGCCCGCCGTCCCGGCCGAGGGGGTTCGGCCTTGCCCCGGCACGGTGAAGGAGGTCCGGCCCACGACAACCCATAGGTGACCTCTCGGCCACACGTCGCATACCGATCCGCGCCGACAACCGACCGTTCTCGTTCGATTACAGTGCCTGAGCGAGGCGGTGGTGGGAGGTGGGTGCGGTGGTTGCGAACGCCGGGGCCGTGTGGGGGCGGGCCGAACAGCAGGACTTTCGTAGCCGGGTGCGTGGGACGCTGCTCGGTGCGGCTGTCGGGGACGCGCTGGGCGCGCCCATCGACGGGCTCACCCTGGAGGAGATCCGCGCGGCGCACGGGCCGGAGGGGCTCGTCGACCTGGCGCCCGCGTTCGGCAGGCGCGGTGCGGTCACCGACATCACCCAGCTCACCCTCTTCACCGTGGACGGGCTGATACGGGCCCAGGTGCGCCGGGACACGGGCGCCTGGCACCCGCCGACGGACCTGCACCGGGCGTACCTCAGATGGGCGGCGACGCAACGGGACTGGGGGCCCGACGAGAGACGCAAGGACGACGGGTGGCTGGCCCGCGAGGAGTGGCTGTACGCCCGTCGCGAACCCTCCCGCGCCTGTCTGCTCGGCTTCGGCGACGAGACCATGGGCACGCTGGACGCGCCCAAGAACCCCGGCGAGCCCGGTCCCGAGGCCGCGGCCCGTTCCGCGCCCTTCGGGCTCCTCGTCGGCTGGGAGTCGCAGCTCGTGGTGCAGCTCTCCGTGGAGTGCGCCGCACAGACCCACGGACATCCGAGGGCGTATCTCGCCGCGGGGGCCTACGCCTCGATCGTGCACGCTCTGGCGCGGGGGGACAGCCTCGACGCGGCCGTCCAGCAGGCGCTGGTGCTCCTAGCCGCCCGGCCCGGGCACGAGCCGGTCACCGCGGCCCTCCAGCAGGCGCTCGGTGCCGTACGGCAGGGCATGCCGTCGCCGACGCGGGTGGAGGAGCTCGCCGGGGACGGTACGGCGGACGGGGCGCTCGCCGTGGCGGTCTACTGCGCGCTCGTGGGGGAGGACATACGGCACGGGCTGTGTCTCGCCGTGAACCACGGGGGGCCCTCCGGGGCGACGGGGGCGCTCACGGGTGGACTGCTCGGCGCCCTCCACGGCGAGACCGCCCTCCCGCCGGCCTGGCTGGCCGAGCTGGAGGGCCGCCCCACGCTCCTCGTCCTGGCGGACGACTTCGCGATGGAGATGACCCAGGGCCCGGCCCTGCACGGCCCTACCGGGTCGTCTCCGGGGTGGCTGACGCGGTATCCCAGGGCGTGAGGTTGTTCCGTTCCGAGAGGTTCGTGGATGGTCGGGGTGGGTGGTCGGCTGCGGGTGGTCGGCTGCGGGTGGTGTGTGGCTGGTCGCTCCCCCACTCTCGAGCGGAGCCGAGAGTGGGGGAGGGACGGGTAGGGGCGGCGGGGGCGAGACACCCCCGGGGCGCCCCCGACCGCCCGTACCTCACACCCCCGAAGGGCTCGACGCGTCCCTCGGTTCCGCGGGGACCGCCACCGCGGCCCCGTCCCCGTCCGTGTTGACCGACTCGATGATCGCCAGCCGCTCCGGGGTGTCCTCCGGCTTCAGGTAGCCGATGAGGATGTAGAGGACGAGGGAGACGGCCAGCGGGATCGAGACCTGGTACTGGAGCGGGACCCCGCCCTCGATCTGCCAGCTGATCGGGTAGTTGACCAGCCAGAAGGCGAGCAGGCCCATCGACCAGCTGGTGAGGGCCGCCGTCGGGCCGGAGCGGCGGAAGGGGCGCAGCAGGCCCAGCATCATCGGGATGGCCATCGGGCCCATCAGGCCGGCCACCCACTTGATCACGACGGTGATGATGTCCTTGAAGGCAGGGGAGTTGACCTGCGTGGCCGCCGCCATGGACAGGCCCAGGAAGACGACGGTCGTGATGCGGGCGACGCGCAGGCCCTGCCCCTGCGTCCAGGTCCGCGCCCTGCGCCAGATCACCGGCGCGCAGTCCCGCGTGAAGACCGCCGCGATCGCGTTGGCGTCCGAGGAGCACATCGCCATGGTGTGCGAGAAGAAGCCGACGATGACCAGACCCAACAGGCCGTGTGGAAGCAGCTGTTCGGTCATCAGACCGTAGGAGTCGGAGCCGTCCGGCTTCTGCGACTCGACCAGCAGCGGCGACATCCACATGGGGAAGAACAGGACCACCGGCCACACCAGCCAGAGGATCGCCGACAGACGCGCCGAGCGCTCGGCCTCGTACGCGCTGGCCGTGGCCATGTAGCGCTGGGCCTGGTTGAGCATGCCGCCGTTGTACTCGAACAGTTTGATGAAGAGGAAGGCGAGGAGGAAGACCGTGCCGTACGGGCCGACGAGCGGCTCCCCGTGGCCCCGCAGCTCCGGCTCGTCCCACGCGCCGAAGAAGCCGATGCCCTTGTCGTTCAGTTTCAGGACGACCGCCACGAACATCGCGATGCCCGCGAGGAGTTGGATCACGAACTGGCCCAGCTCCGTCAGCGCGTCCGCCCACAGGCCACCGATCGTGCAGTAGACCGCCGTGATCGCGCCGGTGATGAGGATGCCCTGGTTGAGCGAGATGCCGGTGAAGACCGACAGCAGGGTGGCGATCGCCGCCCACTTCGCGCCCACGTCCACGATTTTCAGCAGCATCCCGGACCAGGCGAGCGCCTGCTGCGTGGGCAGGTTGTAACGGTTCTTCAGGTACTCGAGTGGAGACGCCACGTGCAGTCGTGAACGTAACCGGTTGATGCGCGGAGCGAACAGCTTCGAGCCGATCGCGATGCCGAGCGCGATCGGGAAGGACCAGGTGACGAAGGACGTGACGCCGTAGGTGTACGCGATGCCCGCGTACCCGGTGAACATCACCGCGCTGTAGCCCGACATGTGGTGCGAGATGCCGGACAGCCACCAGGGCATCTTCCCGCCGGCGGTGAAGAAGTCGCTGACGTTGTCGACCCGCTTGTGCGACCAGATGCCGATCGCGACCATCACTCCGAAGTAGCCGATGAGCACGGCCCAGTCGAGACCGTTCATGTGCTCCCTCCCGGGAATTGGACCGGTGCATGCCAAGGCACCCGCGCAGTGCCCGCTCATCGTGGGATCCGCCGGACACCCTCGGCAACGGCCCGTAGGGTCAAGAGGGAGCAAAAAAGTTCTGCTAGTTGACCTCCGTTCATATCAATGAACGCGCAGAACTTGGCCGAATCACGGCTACCGCATCACCTCACCGGCGTTGACCAGCAGCGACTGCCCGGTGATGGCCCGCGCCCGATCGGACGCCAGGAATACCACCGCATCCGCGACATCTCCGTCCGTAGCCAGCTCGGGCAGCGCCACCCGCTCGGTGAGCCGCCCCAGCACCTCCGCCTCCGGCACGCCCTCGGTGTGCGCGGTGAACTGGACGTACGCCTCCACCGGCGGCCCCCACATCCAGCCCGGCAGCACGGTGTTGACCCGGATCCGGTGCGGGCCCACCTCCCTCGCCAGCGAGTACATGGCACTGGTCAGCGCCCCCTTCGACGCCGCGTACGCCGCCTGCCGCACCTGCGAGGGGGCGGCCACCGACGACTGCGTCCCGATGATCACGACCGACCCGCCCCGCTCCTTCAGCGCCGGAAGGCAGGCCCGCGTCATCCGCAGCGTCCCCAGCAGGTTGACGTCCACGACCGACTGCCAGGTCGTGAAGTCGGCGTCCTCCACGCCGCCGAAGTAGCTGTCCCAGGCCGCCACGTGCACCACCGCGTCGATCCCCCCGAACCGCTCACGGGCCAGCCCCGCCAGCGCCTCGCACTGCGCCTCGTCGGTGATGTCGGTGGCGCGGTACGCCGTGTGGGCACCGTCCGGATCGAGCTCGGCCGCGACCTTCGCGAGGTTCGCCTCCGTCCGCGCGCCCAGCACGGCGTTGCCCCCGTCCCGCACGACGGCCGCGGCGACCCGGTGCCCGAGCCCGGCCCCGACCCCCGAGACCACGACGGTCTTCCGCTCCAGCAGTGACATGGGCGCCTCCCGGCCTCTGGCGGTTTACCTGACGGCCCGTCAGATTAGGTGGACACAACCGCACACGGAAGGCGTCGGACGAACGGCTTCGAACGGACGGCTTCGAACGGACGGCTTCGAACGGACGGCTTCGAACGAAAGGGGAGCAGCATGTCCCAGGAGACCCGCAGCGAGGTGTACGCGGAACTGGCGGCCGTCGGCCCGTACGGCCTCCACCCCGGCCACGCCCTGATCACCATGGTGGAGCCGCATCCGGGCCACGAGTACGCGTACAACCGCTGGTACGAGGACGACCACTACTACGCGGGCGCCATGGCGATGCCCTGGATGTACGCGGGCCGCCGCTGGGTGGCGACCAGGGACCTCCAGCTCCTGCGCTACCCCGAGAAGTCGGCGGTGGCCCAGCCGGTCACGGCGGGCTGCTACATCACCGTCTACTGGGTGACCGCGGGCCGCTACGACGACCACATGAAGTGGACGGTCGCCATCAACAAGCGTCTCAACCGTGACGCCCGCGTCTACCAGGACCGTACCCACGTCTTCACGGCCTTCCAGGACCACGAGGCGACGGTCTACCGCGACGGCGCCGCGGGCCCCCGCGACTTCCACGCCCTCGACCACCCGTACGCGGGCCTGGTGGTGGAGGTCATCGACGCGCCGGGCCCGGCGGAACGGGCCGAACTGCTGGAGTGGCTGCGTTCCCGCCACCTGCCGAAGCGCCTCGCGGGCTCCCCGGCCGCCATGGTCACGGTCTTCCGCCCGACCCCGCTCCCCCTCGACCGCATGTCGTACGTCCAGCAGGTCGAGGGCGTCGACACCCGGCTCACGCTGCTCTGGTTCCTTCAGGCGGATCCCCGCGAGTGCTGGGACGGGAACTTCACGGGACTCGACGAGGCCGTGGCCGAAGCGGGCCTCGGGCGGGTCGAGTTGGTGGCGCCGTTCATCCCGACGGTGCCGGGGACGGACCGGTACGTCGATCGGCTTCGCTGACCGCCGCCCGCCGCCCGCCGCCCGTCGGCACCTTCAACACGGCAGCTGCAACGAGAAGGGCTGCGGGCCCCCGCCGTCCCCTGGATCGGCTGGATCGGCGGAGGCCCGCAGCCTCGGGCCTCGCTTCGCTCAGCCGTCCGCGCCCGCTACCAGGAGCACAGACACGGCTCGGTTCCGAACCCCAGCTGTTGGATGTCGGACTGGCTCAGCACCCCGGCGAACGCGTGCACCTCGTCCACGTCCCCGCGCAGGTACTCTCCCCAGCCGTCACCTGTCCGGGCCCGGCCGATCTGGAGAGGGCCGGAGCTGGGCCAGCCGTTCGCGAAGTCGGCCGTTGCGGCAGGCCCCGCCTCGCCGTCCAGGTAGAGCCTGACCTGGTCGGTGGCGTCGTCGTAGACGACGGCGAGCCGGTGGCCGTCGCCCTCGCCGCCGTCCGCCATCGCGACCTGGGCCACCACGGTCTCCGGCGCGCCCTGCTCGTCCCGCTGCGGCATCACCAGCTGCCAGGCGTGCTCCGAGGGCTGGTAGCGCACCTTGAAGGCGTCGGTGCGCTCACCGCCCTGGGACAGCACGGTCATCGGCTGCTCCGGTTCGGTGTCGGCCAGGCGTACGACCACGCCGATCGTGAAGCTGTCCGAGGTGTCGAGGACCGGTCCCGTCGTGGCCGCGTGGCCTGTCTCACCGTCCAGTGTCAGGTGCCCGTCACCGACGAGCGCGTACGGCACCGCCGGACAGTCCGGGTCGAGGTCCGGAAGGCAGGAGCCGTCCGGACCGCGGTGGATCGCCGCACCCTCGCTCAGTTTCAGGGGCGACCCGCTGCCCTGCTCGGGGCTGTCACCGTCCCGCGCGGTCTCCAGTGACCAGTGGCCGAGCAACCGCGGTGTGCGGTGGGCCAGTTCGGTCGCCTCGGCGGGGACGACGACCCGGTCGTGCACCCTCACGTCGCCCAGGCCGCCCCGCCAGCGGTCGTGGTAGCCGTTGCCGTCGCGGGCCCGGCCGATCTGGAAGGCGCCGGCCTCCCCGGCGGGCGCGGCCTGCGTCCTCGTGCCGGCCTCCCGGCCGTTGACGTACAGCTGGGCCACGCGGGTCTCGGCGTCGTACAGACCCAGGAGATGGGTCCATTCGCCGGTCTCGGGTGCGCCGCCCGAGATGCGTGCGCCGCCGACGGTGAACGACCAGGCCGGCGCCTCGCCGTCCCGGGTGCGCAGGCCGAGGGCGAAGCCCGCGGAGTCCCCCGCGTCCTGGCTGGCGACGGTCATGTTCCGGTCGGTCTGCGCGGGCCGCACCCAGGCACTGACCGCGAACGTCTCGCCGATGTCGGCGACGGCCGGCGTGTCCGGCGTGAGGTAGCCGTGGCTGCTGCCGTCCAGGGTGGCCGTGGAGGTGAGGCCGGTGCCCTCGGGAGCCGAGGAGCCGAAGGTCACGCCGGAGGCGGCGTGCGCGTCGGTTCCCGCCTCGGCGTCCGCGCTCGTGGCGCCCGCGGCGTCGTCCAGCTTCCAGTGGGCGACGGGGGCACGGCCGGACTTCACGTAGAAGCGGTACGTCGACTCTCCGCTGCTGCGTCCGGAACGGTCGACCGCACGGACCGTCAGCGTGTTGGGACCCGACTTGAGCGGCAGGAAGGGGATGGTCACCGCCTCGCCGGGACTCTGCGCCCGCGCGGTTCCGTGAGGGCCGCCGATGAAGTCGTACACGTAGGACACGACGTCGTCCGACGGCGAGTCCATGGTGAAGTGGCCGTACACGCCCACGCCGTCCACCCAGAGCACGTCCTCGGGGTACTCGGGCGAGGTGATCGTCGCCTTCTGCGGGCTCTCGTCGTCGTACACGAACTCGCAGACCGAGCCCTCGCCCTCCGAACTCCAGGGAGAGGTCGCCGTACCGTCGTTCGCGCGAACGTGCCACGAGACGACGGTGTCCGGCGGGATGCTGTCCTCCGGCATCCGCCACCGCTGCCGAGTGCCGGAGAGCGTCTCGTGCGTCGTGTACGTGCGTCGCTGTTCCACGCCCTCGGAGTCCGTCCACCAGGCCTCGAACTCCCCCTTGACCAGGTTGGCCTCGGCGGGCTGGTTGTCCTCCTCCGGGTCGTACAGGACGGCGCTGAGCGTGGGCGGCCCCGACACGAACGCCCTGTCGGCCCCCGCCGCGCACTCCTTGGCCCCCGTCTGCAGGTCCTGGACGAGCGGCTGCTTCGGCGGCAGGTTGCCCGCGGCCTGCGCCACACCGGACGTGGCCGCCACGACGGCCGCCAGAGAGCACCCCACCGCCAGCAGTCTGCCGCCGCCGGATCTCTTCACCTTGCCCAACTGTTCCCTCCCCTGTGAGCTTTCCCGCCTCGCGGATCACGCGAGCCGCAGGAGGCTAACAGGGGGCGCTGACAGCGCCGAACCGGTTTTCCGGCCGCGGATCACGCGCCCCGCGCTACTCCCCGTGTCGCGCTCGGGCGGCCTCCGTGGCCCGGACGTGGGTCTCCCGGACGAAGGGGTCGTCGGGGCGCAGGCCGAGGGCGCGGTCGGCGTCGGTCAGCGCACGGGCCGGGTCGCCCAGTTCCAGGTGGACGAGTGCACGTCGGCCCAGGGCCCAGGCGTAGTGCGGCTTGAGCTCCACGGCCCGGTCCAGATCCGCGAGGGCCTCCTGGTGGCGGCCCAGTTCGGCCCGGGAGGCCGCGCGGCTCGCGAAGGCCGACGCGTAGTCGGGGTCGAGTTCCAGGGCGCGGTCGTAGTCGGCGAGGGCGGCCTCGTGGTGGCCGGCCGCGCGGAGGGCGTCGCCGCGCTCGCACAGCCCCCAGGCCCAGTCCGGCTGCAGGACGACGGCCCGGTCCAGGTCCTCCATCTGCCGCGTGGCCTCCCCGAGGTCGCGCAGCACGCGAGCCCTGCGCACCAACGCCCACGCGTAGTCGGGCTCCAGCTCCAGCGCCCGGTCGAGGTCCGCGAGTGCCCGGTCCAGGTCGCCCAGGCGGAGCCAGGTCGCTCCGCGGGAGGCCCAGGCGAACTCCCGGCCCGGGTCCAGCAGGATCGCCCGGTCGAGGTCCGCCAACGCCTCGTCGTACTGTTCCAGGATCCGGTGGTACTCGCCTCGGGTGGAGTGGCTGCGGGCGTGGTCCGGCTCCAGTTCGAGGGCGCGGTCCAGGTCGCGGATCGCGGCGCGGTAGTCGCCCAGGTCGGCGTGGGCGAGGGCACGGCCCCGGTGAGGGCGGGCGAGGCCGGGGGCGAGGACGAGGGCCCTGTCGTACTCCGCGAGGGCCCGCAGGTACGCGCGGGCGCCCCGCAGGGACTTGCCGCGCGCCAGATGGGCCAGGGACAGGGTGTGGTCGTCCAGGTCGACCCGGGCGTACTCGATGCGTTCCTCGGGTGCTGCCGCCCCGCGGGTGCGTGCGCGTTCCTCGTCCATCCAGGCGGTGGTGGGGCTGTGTGCCGCGGGGAGTTCGCCGGCCTGCTCCAGCAGCAGTTCGAGCGCGGCGGCCTCGCGCCCGCGTTCGAGCGCCCCGGCCAGTCCGGCCGCCCAGTCCCGCAGTGCCTGGACCTCTGTGTCCTCCCCCGCGTCCCGCAGCAGCCCCACCCAGCGCCGGGCCACGTCCTCGCCCTGATCGCAGGCCACGACGAAGTCCCGCAGGACGTCCGCCAGAGCGGTCCGCGTCCCGGCGCACAACCGGTGGTACGACTCCTCCAGCCGCAGCCGGCGCCACCACTCGTCCGCCCAGGCCGCCTCTTCCCCGCCGAGCTCCGTCTCGATCTCGGCCCGCCACTGGCGCAGGGCCTCGGCGAGGCGGCGGTGCCGGGCGGTCCACTGGCGCGGTGACCGGTGCCTCTGCAGCCGCAGCATCGGTGTCCGTACGAGGTCGTGGTACCGCACCCGGTCACCGCGATCACTGACGAACGGCAGCCCGCGCAGCCACTCGAAGAACATCTCGGTCTGGTCCTCCGCGCACCGCACGGCGACCTGGACCACGTCGGCGTCCAACTGCCGGGGGAACGCGCAGGCCAGCGCGGCGGCCCGGTGCACCGGGTCCTGCTCCCACTTCAGGAAGCGGTCCACGGCGGTCACGCTCGGGTCGCCGATGTCGTCCACGTCCGCCGGCCGGGCCTGCGCGAGGGTCGACACGAGGACCGGCAGCCCGCCCGTGAGCCGGAGCACCTCCCGCACGACCGGCTCGTCCACCACCCCCTTGTCCGCGAGCACCTCGCGCGACTCCGCCTCCGTGAAGGGCTCCAGCGGCACGTCGGTCACGAAGTCGGCGACGTCGCTCCAGCGGGTCGCGTCGAGGGGGTACTGGCCGGAGGTGACGACGACCAGGTTGTCGGGGATCTCGCCGTACCGGTCGGTGGCCAGCATGTCGTGCAGCCAGCGGTCGAGTACGGGACCGGTGCGCTCGTAGGTGTCGAGGACGAGGACGATCCAGGGAACGTCGGCGGCGACCTCCCGCACCTCCCTCAGCAGCACCGGCGTCAGCACCTGCTCGGGCTCCCGGACGAGCCGGGCGTCCTCCTGGTTGCGGAAGCGGGTGCCGATCCCGGCGCGCATGTGCTCGACGCCCCGGGCGAGTTGGTCGGAGTCGACGCCGGCACTGGCCAGCGGCCCGACGACCGGCACGTACCCCAGCGCCGCCGTGGCCACCCGCGCCACGGCCGTACTGCCCACGGAGGGCGCCTGCGGGTCGGGGACGGCGGTGAGCGCGGCGATCTCGGCCTCGTACCGTCGCTCACGGTACGAGGCCAGCAGGCGCTCCAGCTCCTTGACCCGGTGGCCCTGCGCCGCGCACTGGGCGCTGATCGCGGTGAGGACGTCGGGCACACTGCCCACGGCCTCGTCGACGTACACGGTCAGCGCCCCGCGGTCCCGGGCGATCTGCTCCAACTCCCGTACCAGGAACGTCTTTCCGACCCCGGCGTTGCCGTGCACGTGGAAGAGAAACGTGGGAGGGGCCCCGTCCTCGGGGGCGAGATCGAGGTTCTCCCGGAACGCGGCGCGCTCGGCGTCCCGCCCGACGAAGGTCTGCCGTCTGCGCCGCCGGATCAGCTCCAGCCTCGACGGCCGCACCCGCGCCATGTGTTCCTCCGCCCGTCCGCCGGATCACCGCCCCACCGGCCACCAGTCTTACCCAACGCATCGAACGTTGGGTCGGGTTGGGACCGAAGTGACCTCCGCCGATCAGTGCCGCGTACGCAGGCGACGGGCCAGGCGCCTGATACTCGTACGCCTTCGACCCGGACGGTCGGTGAGAGCGGTCCGGGCCCCCGGCTCCCCCGGCCGTGTGAGGTAACCACTGGGTCGCCAGTGGCCGTCCGGTGACAGCAGGGGCGCCTTGCGCTCCGTCTGCGCCTTGATCTCCTGGTAGGACTCGTGCGAGGTCACGCGGTACGCCTCCTCCCACGACGCCAGCGCCGCCCGAACGGCCCCACCCGCGGTACCGCGCCGCCGCACGTGCGACGCCAACCACGCGAAGCCGCACAGGACAGCGGCGAGGCCACCGAAGACCGCCACCAAGGGCAAGGCATCACTCATGTCCCGAGCGTAAGTCGGACGAGGGCGGCTCCGAGGCGGGAACGGACGCCGGAGGGCTCTTGGGCTCGCTTTGTGGTGTTTGCGGTGGAGTGCTGAGGCCGCCCTCACTCAACTCGCCAAAAATCACTTGGGGTTGACGGGCAGTCCAGGGACATAGTCCAACCATGACCACAACCCAGAAACCCCAGTCACAGCTGGCCTCCCGGTCCACGTTCCTCCCTCTCGCCGCCACCCTCCTCACGGCGACCGTCGCCCTCTACATCGCCCTCGTCGCCTTCAGCAACATCACCGACTTCGGTACCAATCAGGCGTTCGTCCAGCACGTCCTCGCGATGGACACCACGTTCAAGGACGAGGACCTGATGTGGCGGGCGATCGAGTCGCGGGCGCTGCAGAACGCCGCGTACGTCGCGATCATCGTGTGGGAGACCGTCGCGGCGCTCGTGCTCATCTGGGGCACGTATCTCTGGGTGCGCAGGGATCAGTACCGTGCCCGGCGCTTCTCCACGCTCGGGCTGCTGATGCTCATGCTGCTGTTCGGCGCCGGGTTCATCGGGGTCGGCGGTGAGTGGTTCGTGATGTGGCAGTCGAAGAGCTGGAACGGGCTGGATGCGGCGACGCGGGTCCTCACGCTGAGCGGCATCGTCCTTCTGGTCATCCATCTTCCGATGGGCGGCCGGGCGCCCGCCTCCGACGCGAGTACGGCCGAGCGGTAATCGACCGGTATTCGCGGAGGGTGTCCCCCCAGCCATGGCCCTGGCATCGGGCACGACCAGCCCGGCGTCGGCCACGGCGGCGGCCGCCGAGACCGGCGGCCGATACCGGCGCGGCTGCCGAGCGGGGGAACAACCCCACGCACCGTCGCCGAGTGTCTCGCGAGTCCCAGCGACACACCGCTTTCACGGCGTGTCGCTGGGACTGAGAAGCCAATTGGTCTCAGGCCGCGGATCGTCTCCGTCCCCGAGGGCTGGACGGACTCAGTCCAGCACCGGTAGCAGCTCCGGCAGGTGGCCGTCCGACAGCTCCGCCGCTCGCTGTCGTTCCTCCGGGACCTCGCCGTACAGCGTCGTGCGCGGTTTGGCCGGGCGGGCTGCCGCCTCCGCCACCGCGATCAGGTCCTTGACGGACTTGTACGAGCCGTAACTCGACCCCGCCATACGGGAGATGGTCTCCTCCATCAGCGTGCCGCCCAGGTCGTTGGCGCCGGAGCGGAGCATCTCGGCGGCGCCCTCGGTGCCGAGCTTGACCCAGCTGGTCTGGATGTTGGGGATGTGAGGGTGGAGGAGGAGGCGGGCCATGGCCGTCACCGCGCGGTTGTCGCGGGTCGTCGGGCCGGGGCGGGCGATACCCGCGAGGTACACCGGGGCGTTGGTGTGGATGAACGGGAGCGTCACGAACTCCGTGAAGCCGCCCGTCTGTTGCTGGATGCGGGACAGGGTGCGCAGGTGGCCGAGCCAGTGGCGGGGCTGGTCCACGTGCCCGTACATCATCGTCGAGGAGGAGCGGATGCCGAGTTCGTGCGCTGTCGTGATCACTTCGATCCACGTGGCCGTGGGCAGCTTGCCCTTCGTCAGGACCCAGCGCACCTCGTCGTCCAGGATCTCCGCGGCCGTGCCCGGGATGGTGTCGAGTCCCGCCTCCTTCGCCGCCGTCAGCCACTCGCGGATCGACATGCCGGTGCGGGTCGCGCCGTTCACCACCTCCATGGGGGAGAAGGCGTGCACGTGCATGCCGGGGACGCGGGACTTGACCGCCTTCGCGATGTCGAAGTACGCCGTGCCCGGCAGGTCCGGGTGGATGCCGCCCTGCATGCACACCTCGACCGCGCCCACGTCCCAGGCCTGTTGCGCCCGGTCCGCCACCTGGTCCAGGGAGAGGGTGTACGCGTCGGCGTCCGTGCGACGTTGGGCGAAGGCGCAGAAACGGCAGCCGGTGTAGCAGACGTTGGTGAAGTTGATGTTGCGGGTGACGATGTAGGTGACGTCGTCGCCGACCGCCGACTTGCGTACGTCGTCGGCGATCCGGCACAGGGCGTCCAGCGCCGGGCCGTCCGCGTGCAGCAGGGCGAGGGCCTCGTCGTCGGTCAGCTTCGTCGGGTCGTCGGCCGCGGTGCGCAGGGCCTCGCGTACGTCGGTGTCGATGCGCTGCGGGGCCATGCCGGGGGCGGCCGCCTCGCGCAGGGCGTCCCAGTCGCCGTACACCTCGTCGAAGTCGTCGCGCCGGTCGGACGTACGGCCGTCGGTGTCGATGGCGGTGTGGAGGTCGGTGCGGCCCGAGGGCTGGAACGCCTCCTCGGGCTCCTGCCACGGGTGGCCCTCGACGGGTGCGTCGGGAAGGGCCAGGCCCGTCTCCGGGTCCGCCAGTGCCCGTACGTGCGGAAGGAGCCGGGGGTCCAGCCAGGGCTCGCCGCGGGTCACGAACTCCGGGTAGACGCAGAGCCGTTCCTTCAGCTCGAAGCCCTCGGCCGACGACTTCTCGGCGAGTTCCTCGATCTGGGGCCAGGGGCGCTCGGGGTTCACGTGGTCGATGGTGAGCGGGGAGACGCCGCCCCAGTCGTCGATGCCGGCGGCGATGAGGCGTGCGTACTCGGAGTCGACGAGGTTCGGGGGCGCCTGGATGCAGCCGGCCGGGCCCATGACGAGGCGGGCCACGGCGACCGCGGCGACGAGCTCGTCCAGTTCCGCGTCCGGCATGCCGCGCATCGCGGTGTCCGGCTTGGCGCGGAAGTTCTGGATGATCAGCTCCTGGACGCCGTGGTAGGCGCGGGAGACACGGCGCAGGGCGAAGAGGGACTCGGCCCGCTCCTCGTACGTCTCGCCGATGCCGATGAGGATCCCTGAGGTGAAGGGGACGGAGGAGCGGCCGGCGTCCTCCAGGACGCGCAGCCGTACGGCCGGTTCCTTGTCCGGGGAGCCGTGGTGCGGTCCTCCGGGCTCGGACCAGAGGCGGGTGGCGGTCGTCTCCAGCATCATGCCCATGGAGGGGGCCACGGGCTTGAGCCGCTGGAAGTCGGTCCAGGTCATGACGCCCGGGTTGAGGTGCGGGAGGAGTCCCGTCTCCTCCAGGATGCGGATGGAGATGGCGCGGACGTAGGCGATGGTGTCGTCGTACCCGTGCGCGTCGAGCCACTCGCGGGCCTCCGGCCAGCGGTCCTCGGGCTTGTCGCCGAGGGTGATCAGGGCTTCCTTGCAGCCGAGTGCGGCACCCTTGCGGGCGATGTCGAGGACCTCGTCCGGGGACATGAACATTCCGTGGCCCGTGCGGCGCAGCTTGCCCGGGACGGTGACGAAGGTGCAGTAGTGGCATTTGTCGCGGCACAGCCGCGTGAGGGGGATGAAGACGCTCTTCGAGTAGGTGATGACGCCGGGCCGGCCGGCCGCCGCCAGGCCCGCGTCGCGCACGCGGGCCGCCGACGCCGCCAGGTCCTCCAGGTCCGCGCCGCGGGCCTGGAGCAGAACGGCCGCCTCGGTGACGTCGAGTGCGACGCCGTCACGGGCGCGTTTGAGAGCGCGACGCATGGAGTTCTCGGTCGGGCCGGTCCCTGGGGTCCCTGGGGTCGCGGAAGTCGTCATCCTTCGAGCATACGATCGGCGTGATCAGCGAGGTCCGCCCCGCGGGTGCCGGTGGATGACTGCGGGTTCGTCGTGGCTGGTCGCGCAGTTCCCCGCGCCCCGCAAAAGCACGGGCACGCCCCAGGCCTTCAGGTACGCGGAGAACCGAGCGGCCTTCGAGGGCCGCGCAGAACCGCGCGGTTTTTAGGGCCGCGGAGAACCACGCGGAATCTCAAGGCCGCGCAGAACCGCGCGGTTTTAGGGGCGCGGGGAACTGCGCGACGAGCCACGACGAAACCCGCACCCGTCCACCCACGCACGCACGCACGCACCCACGCCCCCACCCCAACCCGGCAGACGAGACCTACCAACCTCCCACATACACCCCGTACTCATCCAGGGTGCGCAACACACCCCGCTCATCCGCCGGAGGCAACTGCACCACCACCTCCTCGACCCCCAGTTCCGCGAAGCGCTCCAGCTTGCCCGGCGCGGGCCGAACCGCGGACGGGACGATCTGGAGGGCCCCGGGGTCCCGCCCCGCCGACACCCACGCCTCGCGCAGAACCGGCAACGACTCCGAAAGCCCCCGCCCCCCGATCGGCATCCACCCGTCCGCGTACTCACACACGTACGCGAACAGCTTCGGACCGGCCGCCCCGCCGACCAGCGTGCGCGGCCCCACCACCGGCCCGCGCACCTCCTGGACAGGCTTGGGGTGGGCGTGACTGGCCCGCACGGAACCGAACGCACCCTCGTACGCCGTCGGCTCCGCCGCCCACAGCGCCCGCATCAGCGCCATCCGGTCCCGGACGAGCTCCCGCCGCGTACCCCAGTCGACACCGTGGTCCGCCGCCTCCTCCACGTTCCACCCGAAGCCGACGCCGAGCGTGAACCGGCCCCCGGAGAGGTGGTCGAGGGTCGCGGCCTGCTTGGCGAGGACGACCGGGTCGTGCTGGGCGACGAGCGTGATGCCGGTGCCGAGGCCCAGCCGCTCGGTGACCGCGGCGGCCTGCGCGAGCGCGACGAAGGGATCGAGGGTGCGGCCGTACTCCCGCGGCAGTTCCCCACCCGCCGGATACGGTGTCGTCCGCTCGACGGGGATGTGCGTGTGCTCGGGCAGGTACAGCCCGCCGAAGCCGCGTTCCTCCAGCTCACGGGCGAGTCGGGCCGGAGTGATCGTCTCGTCGGTGAGGAAGATCGTGGTCGAGATCCGCATGGGCCGTTCCTAACACCGATCGCGAGCACCCGGAAGGCGACCACGCCGCTTGCGCGCAACATGCCGATCCTCTTCCCTTGCACGGAAGTTCACGGCTGAATAGCAAGGTTGTACGCGCCACACCTGCACCACCCAAGTGACGACCCCCAGTGACGACACCCTGTGACGATCCGACGCGTTGGGAGCAGCAGCATGTGCGAGGACGACGACCGCGGCGCAGGCCTGGGCAGACGCGCCCTGTTCGTGACGGGCGCCGCCGCCGCGCTTACGTTGGGGAGTGTGAGCTTCGACAACGGCCCGGCCGCCGCGGCGGCGAGCAGCCAGGAGACGAAGACGGTGCGCGGCACGCTGCCCACCGGCTCGCCCGACTACGTGTACCTCCCCGTCGAAGTACCGTCCGGCGTACGGGAGCTGCACGTCGCGTACACCTACGACAAACCGACCGTCCCGGCCGGCACCGTGGGCAACGCCCTGGACATCGGCATCTTCGACGAGCGCGGCACCGACCTCGGGGGCCGGGGCTTCCGCGGCTGGTCGGGCGGGGCGCGGTCGGAGTTCTTCATCCGGGCGGACGACGCGACGCCCGGCTACGTCCCCGGCCCGGTCCGCCCCGGTACCTGGAACATCGCGCTCGGCCCGTACACGGTGGCGCCCGAGGGCCTGGCGTACGAGGTCACGATCACCCTCACATACGGCGAACCGGGGAAGACCGTGAAGCCGATCTACCCGCCGTCCCGGGCGAAGGGCCGGGGCCGGGCCTGGTACCGCGGTGACTGCCACCTGCACTCGTGGTACTCAGACGGTCGCCGTACCCCGGCGGAGATCGCGGCGCTCGCCCGTGCCGCGGGGCTCGACTTCATCAACACCTCCGAGCACAACACCCACTCCGCGCACGCCCACTGGGCCGACCAGGCGGGTGATGACCTCCTGATCCTGCTGGGCGAGGAGGTCACGACGCGCAACGGGCATGTCGTGGCGCTGGGCACGGACCCGGGTACGTTCATCGACTGGCGCTACCGGGCCCGGGACAACCGCTTCGGCAAGTACGCGCGCAGGATCCGCGAGGCCGGCGGCCTGGTCGTCCCCGCCCACCCGCACGCCACCTGCATCGGCTGCAACTGGAAGTTCGGCTTCGGCGAGGCCGACGTGATCGAGGTGTGGAACGGCGCGTACACCCCGGACGACGAGGTGGCCCTCGCCGACTGGGACGGCATGCTGGTCGCCTCGGTGCGGGCGAACGGCGGCCGGTCCTGGATCCCGGCGATGGGCAACAGCGACGCCCACCGCGACCCCGACCCCGTGGGCCGTCCGCAGACGGTCGTCCTCGCCGACGACCTGACCCGCGAGGACATCCAGGAGGGGCTGCGGGCGGGCCGTTCGTACGTCGCCGAGTCCAGGACCGTGTCCCTGTCCTTCACCGCCGTCGGCGGGCGGGGCGAACACGCGGGCATCGGCGAGCGGCTCGACGTGGACCGCGACGACCCGGTCACGGTCCGCCTGGAGGCCACGGGCGCGCCCCGCTGCACGGTCCGGTTCGTCACCGACCAGGGTCTCCTCCACACCAGCGAGCCCCTGTCGGTGTCCGGTACGGACACGGTCGAGTGGCGTACGACGGCGCAGTACGCGGCGTACGTACGGGCGGAGCTGCGGCACGAGGCCGTGATCACGTCCTACCCGGGACCTCTGGCGGCGTTCACGAACCCGATCTTCCTGGGGCGTTAGCCGGGGACACCGCGTCACTCGCCGGAGGACGGAACGACCCTCGTGGCACAGGGCACAGGGCACAGGGCACAGGGC
>NZ_JBEYXP010000009.1:56676-267162 GCF_040704615.1 Streptomyces sp. NPDC046862
GCTCGGGGCTCGGGGCTCGGGGCTCGGGGCTCGGGGCTCGGGGCTCGGGGCTCGGGGCTCGGGGCTCGGGGCTCGGGGCTCGGGGCTCGGGGCTCGGGGCTCTACACGTCCGATGCGACGATCGACCGTCTGCACGCACGGACCGGCAAGCGCCCCGACGGTTGACGGGCTCCGCCGCGGATGAGTCGCGGTGTCCGCCGGATGAGGGAGGGCTCCATGACCGAGGGCCACACGAGCGCACTGCCCAGTGGGAGAACGCGCTGGTACGCGTTGAAGTCGGAGTCGGGGCGGCGGCGGTCACGGCGTGGTGGCCGGCGCCAGATCGGCGACCACCGCCGCGTGGTCCGACGGCCACACGCCGTCGACCGGACCGTCCCCCGCGCGCCGCACCGCCCCCACATGGCCGATCCCGCCGGGCCCGGGCGGTCCCACGTGGACGTAGTCGACGCGCACGCTCGGCCCGTACGTGGCCGCCACGTACGGGTTCGCCATGTCCCAGGTGGCCGAGGGAGCCGTCGGCTCGGCGTACTCCCAGGCGTCGAAGAGGCACTGGCCCGGCACGGGCGAGGCCGTTTTGTACCCGCCGAACAGCCGCACCTCGTCGGAGTCGGGCCAGGCGTTGAAGTCCCCGGTGACGACGGGTGGGAAGTCGGTGCCGCCCTCGTGCCGGGCGACGAACTCGGCGAGCGCGGCGACCTGTTGGCAGCGCCCGGCCGAGGCCGTCGTGGCGGCGGTGAGATGGGTGACGAAGAAGGGCACGTCCTGCCCGGGTGCCTGGAGCCGGGTATACAGCGCGAGCCGCCCGCCGTCGCCCTCCACGGCGGGCAACGGCAGCACCGCCCGCTCCCCGACGGGCCACCGGCTCAGCACTGCGTTGCCGATCCCGACGCTCGGGTCCCCGACCCGTCGCTGCCAGTACCCGGGGTCGTCGGAGGCCGCCCAGGTCCAGTGCATCCCGAGCTCACCGGCCAGCCACTCGGCGAGGTTGTCCGGGCCCTGCTCCCACACCTCCTGGAGTCCGACGACATCGGGCCGTAGCTCCCGCAGCGTGGCGAGGATCGCCTTCTGCCGTGCCTCCCAGGGTCCGAAGCGCCACCACAGATTCCACGTCACGACCCGCATCAGCCACCGCCTCGTCCCGCGCCTTCGACCGTCTGCTACACCTTGCTCAACCGTGCACAGGAACCACAACCGCAGCCACCGCACCGCACCGCACCCGCAGAGGAGCCCAGCAGCCGATGGCCCGCGACAACGACCGCAAGCACCGAGCCGTCACCACCTTCCAGCGCCGGATCCTGAACCCGGTCATGCGCCGGATCCCCTTCCAGACGGCCCTGGAGACCACGGGCCGCACCTCCGGCCTGCCCCGCCGCACGCCGGTGGGCGGGCGCCGCGTCGGCGACACCTTCTGGCTGGTCTCCGAGTACGGCGAGAAATCCCAGTACGTCCGCAACATCCGCGCGAACCCGCGCGTGCGGGTCCGGATCGGGGGCCGGTGGCACGAGGGAACGGCCCACGTCCTCCCCGACGACGACCCCGTGGCCCGCCTGCGCACCCTGCCCCGGTCCAACAGTGCTGTGGTGCGGCTGGTGGGGACGGGGCTGCTGACGGTGCGGGTGGATCTGGACGGCTGACGCGCCGGTGCCGTGCCGGACATCAGGGACGGACGACGGGCCGAAATTCAGGGGACACCGCCCACACTCACCCGTCAGGATCCCTCCATGGACCGCCGACGCCTCAGCTCCCTCGCCCACGCCGACCACCCCATCGCCGCACCCCTGAGCGACGCCTCCGTGGCCCGGCTTCTCGATCGTGCCCTGCGGGACGGGGCCGAGCGGGTGCTGGATCTCGGCTGCGGGGAGGGGGAGTGGCTGGTGCGGGCCGTGGAGGGACGGCCGGGGGTCGGGGCCGTCGGGGTCGACCTCGACGCCGAGACCGTTGCCCGGACCCGCGACCGGATCGCGGCGCGCGGACTCGGTGACCGGGTCGGCCTGTACGCCCAGGACGCCGGCGAGTTCAGCTCCGAGCACCCCTTCGACCTCGTACTCTGCGTCGGCGCCGCCCACGCCTTCGGCGGCCTGTCGCACACTCTGAACGCTGTCCGCCGTCACCTCGCCCCCGGCGGTACGGCCCTGATCGGCGACGCCTTCTGGGAGCGGGAGCCGGACCAGGGCACCCTTGACGCCGGGTTCGCGGCCGACGACTTCACCGACCTCGGGACGACCGTCGACAGGATCACCGCGGACGGATGGACGCCCGTGTACGGGCACATCAGCACCACCGAGGAGTGGGACGAGTACGAGTGGTCCTGGACGGGGGCCCTGTCCCGCTGGGCTCTGGACCACGCCGAAGACCCGGACAGCGGTGAGGCGTTCGCGGCCGCCGCCGAGCACCGTGACGGCTGGCTGCACGGCTACCGCCGTACCCTCGGCTTCGCCACGCTGGTGCTGCGGCGGACCCCGGAGGAGTTGCTCTGATCGCCGGGTGCGCCCCGGCGCACCGTCCCGCCCCCGGCCACCGGCCGCACCAGCGGCGTCAGCGCCGCGACGGCCGCGGTGGCGAGGAACGCCGTGCGCAGCCCGTACGCGTCGCTGACGAATCCCAGGACCGCCGGCCCCGCGACCGTGCCGGCGCCGAGGCAGAGGACCGTCACGCTGAACCCGGTCGACGGCCGGTCGGGGAAGACGCGGTAGCTCCACACCGCGAGCAGGCCCGAACCCGCCATGAAGCACGGCCCGTAGAGCACCGCCGAGAGCATGACGGCCGCGGGAGTGCCCGGCGCGGCGCCGAGCAGGGCGACAGCGGCGGCGATGCCCCCGAAGATCAGTGCGTGGACCCGGCGCAGACCGTGCCGCGCGATCGCGCTTCCCGTCAGGGCGCCCGCCGTACCCGCCAGGCCCATCACCGTCCAGAACACCGCGGACGTGGACGCGTTCCCCCTGGCGCCCCCGGCGTCCCCGGCCACCCCGGCCGCCCCGGAGATCAGCTCGACCGCGAAGGCCCAGTAGACGGCACCGACCAGTCCGTACGACAGCGCGGTCAGGAGGAGCGGGACGGCCGGGCGTCGGGCGATCCACCGGACGCCGGGCCACGCCCCGCGCCGGGTGCCGGGCCGGGCGCC
Organism: Streptomyces sp. NPDC046862; assembly: GCF_040704615.1. Lineage (NCBI taxonomy): Bacteria > Bacillati > Actinomycetota > Actinomycetes > Kitasatosporales > Streptomycetaceae > Streptomyces > Streptomyces sp. NPDC046862. Next base: position 59,798 of record NZ_JBEYXP010000009.1, read on the forward strand.
GGGCCGGGCGCCTGCCGTTTCGGTGGCAGCGGGCCGGTGCGTCCCGCCGGGCAGGACGCGCGCGTTGTAGAGGGTCGTCAGCAGGGCGGCCGTGGCGAAGGTCAGCCAGGCGTACCGCCACCGCGCGCCGTGGGCGGTCAGCGCCAGAGGGCCCGCGACGACGACCGCGAAGGCCGTGCCGCTCGCGATCACGCCCATGACGCGCTCGCGCAGGCCCGGCTCCACCATCCGGTCCACCGCGTCGGAGTACGGCGCCCAGGCCCAACCGGAGCTCGTACCGGCCAGGATCAGCCCGGCGGTCAGCGTCGCCGGGGTCCGGGCGAAAGCCACGAGGCCCATCCCGACGGTCGCGGACAGTCCGCCGGCGACGACCAGCGGGCGCGGGCCGCAGCGTGAGACCAGCGCGCCGACCAGCAGAAGCGCCGCCACATACCCCAGGTACGTGGCGCTGCCGATCAGCCCCACCAGCGACACCGACAACCCGAACTCGCGCCGGAACTCCGGCAGGAACAGCCCGTATCCGTAGCGGGCGAAGCCGAAGGTGACACCGATGGCCGTCACCCCTGCCAGGCCCACCCGCCACTGCGGGGGCAGCGACCGAGCCCGCCCCGTGTGTCCGTACGTCATGCCTGCGCCTCCGACTTCCGGGTTCACGTACGTCGATGGCCCCAGCATCCGGCCCGCGACGACGCCCAACCAGTGACGGAAACGTCAGGGTCCCCTAGATTTACGCCATGCCCCCAGCCATATCCCCCACAGCTCCGATCCGGGTCGCCGTCGCCCTGCTCAAGGAGTCCTCCCTCTTCGAACTGGCCGTGCCCTGCGCGGTGTTCGGGCGGTACAGCGGTGAGGTCGAGCCGCCGTCCCCGTGGTACGACCTCGCGCTGTGCGCGACCGAACCGGGGGTGCAGCACGCTCCGGGCGGCCTGCGGATGGAGAGCGAGCACGGTCTCGGCACCCTCGCCGCCGCGGACCTCGTCATCGTCCCGGCCTGCCTCATGAACGGCTACGAACCCCCGGCCGCGCTCCTCGACGCGCTGCGCGAGGCCCACGCCCGGGGCGCGCGCGTCGCCTCCCTGTGCTCCGGCGCGTTCGTGCTGGCCGCCGCCGGTCTGCTGGACGGCCGCGAGGCCGCCACGCACTGGATGTACGCGGACGAGCTGCGCCGTCGTCACCCGCGCGTCCACGTCAACGAACGCGCCCTGTACGTCGACGACGGCGACATCCTCACCAGCGCCGGCACCGCGGCGGCCATCGACCTGTGCCTGCACATCGTCCGCCGTGACCACGGCACGGCCGCGGCCGCCGAGGTGGGCCGCCGCATGGTCGTGGCCCCGCACCGCGAGGGCGACCAGGCCCAGTACTCCCGGCCGAGGACCGCCGCGACACCGCCCGACAAGGGGCTCGCCCCGGTTCTGGACTGGGCGATCGCCCGGCTGGACCGGCAGCTCACGGTCGCCGAGCTGGCGGACGGCGCCGACATGAGCGTGCGCACCTTCGAGCGGCACTTCGCCCGCGAGGTGGGCACCACTCCGCTGAAGTGGCTCAACCAGCAGCGCCTCACCCGGGCACGCGAACTCCTGGAGACCACCGACCTGTTGGTCGACACCATCGCCGAACGCAGCGGCCTGGGGACGGGCGACGCCCTGCGCCTGCACTTCCGCCGCGCCCTGGGCACCACTCCGGCCGCGTACCGCCGCACCTACCGGGGCGGTCGATGACGGGTCCCGGACTCTCCGGCTCCCGGTCACCCCGGTCACCCGGCCCAGACGACCGCCTGCGCGATGATCACCCGCTCTCCGTCGAACGTGATCGACGGCCCCTCATGAAGCCGGTATCCCATGTCCAGGACCTCGCTCACGCGATGGCAGAACGCCGCGTCGTCAGGGCCGGTCAGTACCCGGTAGACGGGCAGCCCGTCCGGTGGTGTCGTCATGCGCCGAGCGTGTCACACGCCCAGCCCTTGGTACCTGACAGAGGCGGGCACGGTGCTCACCCCGGCCACACGATCGCCTGCAGCTCGCTGTACGCGTGCAGCGCGTACGAGCCCACGTCCCGCCCCACCCCGCTCCTCTTGAAGCCGCCGAACGGGGCCTCCATGTTGCGGCCCACGGTGTTGACGCCGACGCCACCGGCCCGCAGGCGACGGGCCACGCGGAAGGCACGCGCCACATCCCCCGACCAGACGTAGTCGATGAGGCCGTAGTCGGAGTCGTTGGCCAGGGCCACCGCCTCGTCCTCGTCGTCGAAGGGGAGGACGACGACGACCGGGCCGAAGATCTCCTCACGGACCACCCGCATGTCGGGGGTGCAGTCCGCGAGGAGGGTCGGTGTGACGTAGAAACCCCGGTCGAGAGCGGGCCGTTCACCGCCCGCGACCACCTTCGCGCCTTCCTTGCGGCCCAGTTCGACGTACGACTCCACGCGGTCCCGGTGAGCGGCCGAGATCACCGGGCCGACGACCGTGCCCGGCTCACGCGGGTCGCCCACCGGCAACCTCCCCGCGAACGCCGCCAGTTGGGCGACCAGCGCCTCGTACACCCCGCGCTGGGCGAGCACCCGTGTCGGTGCCGTGCAGATCTGGCCGCTGTAGAACGAGAACGTCGTGCCGATACCGGCCACCGCCGAGCGGAGGTCGGCGTCGTCGAAGACGACGGCCGCGCCCTTCCCGCCCAGCTCCATCAGCTGCCGTTTCATGCCCCGCCCGCACACCTCGGCGATGCGCTGCCCCACGGCCGTCGAGCCGGTGAAGCTCACCATGTCGACGTCGGGCGAGTCGACGGCCGCCTCTCCCGCCTCCGCCCCCGAGCCGCTGACCACGTTCACGACGCCCGGCGGGGCGCCCGCCGCCTGGAGCGCCTCGGCCATGCGGTAGACCGAGAGCGGGTCCTGAGGGGCGGGCTTCACGACCACCGTGTTGCCCATGGCCAGGGCGGGGGCGATCTTGCCGGCCGGGTTCGCCCAGGGGTTGTTGTACGAGGTGACGCAGGTGACGACGCCCACGGGCTGACGTATCGCCAGGGCACCCATCACCGCGGCCTTCCCGAAGGGGCCGGCCTCGTTGATCTGTGGGGGCAGGGGCTGTTCGACGGGTTCCAGCGCGCCCTTGGCGTACCGCTTGAAGCGGGACGCGCCGACCGCCACCTGCATCCCGCGCGCCGTCCCGGTGGTCGCGCCGCTCTCGGCCTGGGCGAGTTCGGCGTACGGCACGAGGTGGCGCTGGATGTGCTCCGCCGTGCGGGCCAGGACCGCCGCCCGTTCCTCCGGGGGCGTGCGCGACCACGGGCCGAAGGCCTCGCGGGCAGCGGCGGCGGCCGCGTGCACCTGCTCCCGGGAGGCCTCCGGCGCGAGCCCCACCACCCGCTCGGTCGCCGGGTCGATCACCTCGTAGTGCCCGCCGTCCGGCTCGACCCACGCACCGCCGATGAACAGCTTTCCCCCGGCTGCCGCCTCGACTGTCACCTCGGCTGTCACCTGGTGCTCACCGTCCGCGTGTCCCGCCCCGAGCGCAGCACCCTGCCCGGTACGGCACCGGTCACGACGTCGTCCCGGATGGCCTCGACGCCGTTGACCCAGACCGCCCGTACGCCGATGGCCCTGGAGTCCAGCCGCGGGCTGTCTCCCGGCAGGTCGTGCACCAGCGTGGCCTTGCCGGCGTCGATGCGCTCCGGGTCGAAGAGGACCAGGTCCGCATGGAAGCCCTCCCGCACCCGTCCCCGCTCCTTCAGGCCGAAGAGCTGCGCCGGATCATCGGTCAGCATCTTCACCGCCTGCTCCAGCGACGCCAGCTTCCGCCCGCGCAGACAGTCGCCGATGAACCGGGTGGTGTACGGGGCGCCGCACATGCGGTCCAGGTGCGCGCCCGCGTCCGAGCCGCCCAGCATGACGTCCTCGTGCCGCCAGGTCTCGGCGCGCAGCGCCCAGGAGTCGGGGTCGTTGTCGCTGGGCATGGGCCACAGGACCGTACGCAGGTCGTCGGCAGCGCAGATCTCCACCAGGCACTCGAACGGTTCCTGGCCGCGTTCGGCCGCGATGTCCTGGACGACACGGCCGCTCAGGCCCTCGTTCGCCGCGCTGTAGGTGTCCCCGATGACGTATCGGCCGAAGTTGGTCAGCCGCCGCAGCACGCCCGCCTCCTTGGACACGGCCTGCCGCAGCATCTCGGCCCGCGTGTCGGGGTCGCGCAGCCTGGCGATCCGCTCCGGGACGGGCAGGCTCAGGATCGGCCCCCACCCGGGGATCAGGTTCAGCGCGCAGAACGTGCCCAGCGACATGTTCATGGGCGTGAGGATCGGCATGGTCAGCGCGACGATCCGGCCGCCGGACTTGCGGGCGCGCTCGCTGGCGAGGAGCTGGCGGGGTACGCGCTCGGGGACCGCGGCGTCGATCGTCAGCACGTTCCAGTTCAGGGGGCGGCCCGCGGACGCGGTCATCTCGACGAAGAGGTCGATCTCCTCGTCGCTGAACTGGTCCAGGCAGCCCGCCACGATGGCCTCGATCTGGGTGCCCTCGTGCTCGCCGACGGCCCGCGAGAGCGCCAGCAGTTCGGCGGGCTTCGCGTGCCGGGACGCGACCGGCTTGCCGTCGCCGTCGGAGTGCGAGCGCGACTGGGTGGTGGACAGCCCCCAGGCGCCCGCCTCCATCGCCTCCCGCAACAGCCCCACCATCGCGTCGAGTTGCTCCGGCGACGGCTGCCCGCCCACCGCGTCGGGCCCCATGACGTACCGCCGCAGCGCGCAGTGCCCCACCATGAAACCCGCGTTGACCGCGATACGGCCCTCCAGCGCGTCCAGGTACTCCCCGAAGCTGTGCCAGTTCCAGGGCGCGCCCTCCTCCAGGGCGACCAGGGACATGCCCTCGACCTTGGACATCATGCGGCGGGTGTAGTCGGCGTCGTCGGGGCGGGCCGGGTTCAGCGGCGCCAGCGTGAACCCGCAGTTCCCGCCCGCGACGGTGGTCACGCCGTGGTTCAGGGAGGGGGTGGCGTACGGGTCCCAGAAGAGCTGGGCGTCGTAGTGCGTGTGCGGATCGACGAACCCGGGCGCGAGGACGAGTCCGGCGGCGTCCTCGGAGGTCCGGGCCTCCTCGGTGGCGGACCCGACGACGGCGATCCGTCCGTCGCGTATCCCCACGTCGGCGGTGAAGGCGGGCGCGCCGGTGCCGTCGACGACGGTCGCGCCTTTGATGACGTGGTCGAGCATGAGCACTGACCTCCTAGGGCGAGTGGGGGGCGCCCCGTCAGGGGCGCGGGACTGTACCGATATGCGGCTCCGCCGCGTGGGCGCGAGCAACCACAACAAACCCGCAGCCGCGCGACGGCGCCCGCAGTGCAGACGCTCAGGCGCCCTGCCGGAAACGGGACGTCCGATGCACGGGATCCGTATCGATCTTCGGAATCACGTGCTCCCCCACCAGCCGGATCGTCTGCAACGTGTCCTCCCGCGAGATCCCCACGGGCAACCCGAAGCTCAACTGGTCGGCCCCGGCCTGCTCCCACCGCTTGCACTGCGTGAGCACCTCGTCCGGATCACCACAGATCAGCAGCTCCTCGGCGATCAGCAGCTCGATGATCTCCTCGGTGTACTCGGGAAGCGTCTCGGGCCACTGGGGGAACCCCTCGGGACGCGGGAACGTGTCGTGGTACCGGAAGACGAGCGAGGGCAGATAGTGCAGCCCACCGCCGGCGGCGATCCGTACCGCCTCCGCGTGCGTCGGCGCGCAGATCGCGGTGGACGTCACCATGACGTTGTCGTTGACGAAGTCCCCGATCGGTTCGGCGTCCACGACGGCCGTCTTGTACTGCTCCAGCACCCACTCCATGTCGGAGACCTTCTGGACGCTGAAGCCGAGCACGCCCAGGCCCTTCTTCGCGGCCATGGCGTACGAGGGCGGGGAGCCGGCCGCGTACCACATCGCCGGGTGCGACTTCCCGTACGGCTTCGGCAGGATCTTGCGCGGCGGGAGCGACCAGTGCTTGCCCTGGAACCCGGGGTACTCCTCCTGGAGCCACATCTTCGGGAACTCGGCGATGGTCTCTTCCCAGATCTCCTTGGTGTAGTTCATGTCGGTGACGCCCGGGATGAACCCGAGGATCTCGTGGCTGCCCGCGCCGCGCCCGCTGCCGAACTCGAAACGGTTCTCGCTCAGATGGTCCAGCATGGCCACCTTCTCGGCGACCTTCACCGGGTGGTTGACCTGGGCGAGGGGGTTGAAGATGCCCGACCCGAGGTGGATCCGCTCGGTGGCGTGCGCCAGGTACCCCAGGAAGACGTCGTTGGCGGAGAGGTGGGAGTACTCCTCCAGGAAGTGGTGCTCGGACGCCCAGGCGTACTTGAAGCCGGACTTGTCCGCCTGGATGACGTACTCGGTCTCCTCCATCAGCGCCTTGTGCTCCGCGAGCGGGTCGGTCTCGGCCCGCTTGCCCACGTATCCCTGTACAAAGAGCCCGAATTCCAAGGAGGTTCACCGTCCCCAGTCTATTTCTGACACAGCGTCAGATCGGTGGTATGCCGCCGACTGTGGCACCACGCCCATGCACCGTCAATAGCTGACGGACAGTCAGATGCGTGGGGTGTGGGGTCGTGGGGATGATCAGACGACACTGACCCCCGCCAGCCAGCCCCCGTCGATCACGAAGGGCTGCCCGGTGATGTAGGAGGAGTCCTCGCAGCTGAGGAAGAGCGCGAGCCGGGCCACCTCCTCGGGCCTGCCGACCCGGCCGAGCGGCACGAGCTTGCGGTAGTACGCGTCGAGGGCCTCGGCCGCCTTCTCGGGGTCGGCGGCCGGGTCGAGCTGGGCCGGATTGGTCATGGCGGTGTCGATGGCGCCCGGACAGACGGCGTTGACCCGTATCCCCTTCCCGGCCAGCTCCAGCGCGGCCACCCGCGTCAGTCCCACGATCGCGTGCTTGGTCGCGGTATAGGCGCCCACGTACGCCATGCCGGTCACTCCCGCGTACGAGGCGGTGTTGACGATCGTGCCGCCGCCCGCCGCCGCGATCTCGGGAGCGACGGTCCTGATACCCAGGAAGACGCCCACCTGGTTCACCTGCACGACCTGCTGGAACTCCTCCAGAGGCGTGTTGACCAGCTTGTTGAAGCGCAGGATGCCGGCGTTGTTGACGAGCCCGTCGATCCGCCCGTACGCACCCTTCACGGCGGCCACGGCGGCCCGCCAGTCGTCCTCACGGCCCACGTCGAGGTGGACGTACCGCGCGCCCAGCTCCTTCGCGAGCGCCTCACCCTGGTCGTCGAGCACGTCGGCCACGACGACCCTGGCCCCTTCCTCCGCGAACAGCCTCGCCTCCTGCTCACCCTGACCGCGGGCCGCTCCGGTGACGAGAACCACGCGTCCGTCCAGCTTGCCCATGGGGCCCCCTTCGCACGGGCCCGCCACGCGAGCCCTTCGCATGAGTGGAGGTCGGTATCGTAGCGCCATATCTGACTGAGCGTCAGATAGCGCCATGGCGACAGTCGCCTACCCCAGTGGTTCGCTCAGTTCGATGGAGCGCAGAGTCGCCGCCAGGGCAGGTCCGTCACCGACGTCGAGGGCAGTGTCAGTCAGCTTGATGACGTGTTCGTCGCCGTGCACCAGGGCCCGTTCGAAGACCTCCTCGGGGGTGAAGGTGCCCGGTGCGGCGTATGCGACCGGGGCGTCCGGTGCGTACATGGCGGTGACCGCCGCGGAGGCCGTCCAGGCGGCCCGCAGACTCGGTACCCACAGGGCGTGCGGGAGCGCGGGCAGGGTGCGCAGGACGGCATTGGGAGCCGTGGCCGCGTGGACCAGCATCGTCTCTTCGCCGTGGCCATGGGTGGCGTACCGGTGGGTGGCCGCCCGCACCAGTTCGGTGAGGCGGCGGCGCGCCTCGCTCGGATCCGTGACCGTGGCCGCCCACACCGGCAAGCCGGTGACGCGGCCGAGACGGGCGGGGAAGCCACCGTCCCGCGCGGCGATCGGCGTCACCGCGTCGAGAGCGGCGGCCGCGCTGTCGGCGCCGGGCAGCAGGCCGAGGTCCGCGAGGGGCCGGTGGCGGGCGGCCCAGTAGCCGAGGCCGTGGGCGAGTTCGGCCAGACGGGGCTCGGTGCTCTCGCCGGCCAGAAGGGTGCGCACGGCGTGACCCACCCGGATCACCGGGTGCGTCGAGCCGCCGTACATACCGGGCAGAAGACGGGGCCACCACTGCGTGAGCACCTCGCGCCAGGGACGTTCGGCGATCTCGCGCTCGAAGTAGCCGATCCAGTCGGCGGCGCGGCGCGGATCACCGAGCGCCGAGCGCCAGTTGGCGTCCGTGACCGGCTCGACGCCGGACGGGAACTCCTCGAGCTTGCGTGCGTACGAGTCGAGCCAACGATGCACCGAACGCCCCTGCCCGTGCGCGGCGAGCGCCTCGACGGCCATCGGCGCGTGATTGGTCAGCCGCCCGAGCCGCTCGGGCCCCGAGCTGTGCAGTCGCTGCAGTGCCTCGTCCAGAGTCCCGGTCGCATCCATGACCAGGACGGTAGGCAGGGCGCCACGACGGCATAACGGGCCACGACCTCAAGACCCGACCTCAATCTGACCTAGGTCCTGCGATCGAGTTGAGGCCTGCGAAGAAGAACCTTCGCGTCATTTCTCCTGATCAGCGACGAAGGAGCCTTGCCCCAAGACGGTACGGAGCTTGCCCTCCGCCCGGAGAGCGGCCACGGCCTTCTGGATCGTTGACGCGGCTACGTCGAACTCCGACGCAAGATCCACCACTGCGGGGAACCGAGAGCCGGACGGATAGGCGCCCGCATCGATGCGGCGGCGCAGCTCGTCTGCGATCTGGGGCCACACGGGCCTGGAACGGTCAAGTTCCTTGTCGCGAACGCATGCGGCTTGGCTTGATCGAGCGGCCGCACGGTACACCTCGGGCGGTTCCATGGTCATGAGTCGGCGGACTCGCTGGTCTCCGACTGTTCAGCCGACTCCCGCTCGATGACGAACGACCCCTTACCGACGACCGTACGCACGTATCCCATCTCGGCCAGCAGGACCAACGTCTTGGGGGCCGTCCCTCGCGCGAGCCCGAACTCCTGCATCAGCCGGTCGACGCCGGGCACGGCTCGACCCAGCGGGTACACGCCGTTCTCGATCCGGGAGATCAGGACTGCGGCGAGTTGCAGGTACAGCGGGTCCGCTGCTTCCGGGTCCAGTTCGTCATCCGGGCCGTAGCCCTCCGGGATGTCCACCATGGGTTGACCGTATGCGCCCATGAATAGCCACACTCATTCGTGTCATGGCCAGGTTGCCGTGATGCCGGCCGCACACGAGAAGACCCCCGCGACGGATGCGACCCGTCCGGGGGCGTGGCCACCAACTGAAACGGAGTTGATGACGGTGGGCAGTTGCCCGTGTCGCCGCCCTGGTACCCGCGCCGGAGGCACCCGGCACCGCCGCCGCACCATGGCATCCGGCGCCGCGTTCGCCGTACGGCTTTGACGGACCCCTCGATGGAACCGCATCCGCCCTGGTCCGCCCCTACGTCGAGGCCACAGCGTGAGGGGCGCGAGGAACCGGCCGCGTGAGGCGAGGCCGCCTGAGGCGAGGTGGTCGGTGAAGGCGGGGCGGTACCCCGAGGCCGGGGTGTCGCAACTGACCATCCGTACCTACCGAATCGGTCCCGACGGCGAACGCCTCGGTCCGGAACAGCACCACACCGTCGCGAGCGAACACGACCCCGATCGGCTGCCGCAGTCGCTCCCGTGGCCGCCGTGCCGCTGCCCCCGTTGCCGGGCGGGAGGCGGCCCAGCACCCCACTGACAGCGCCGCGACCAGCCTCCCGCCCTTGCCTCTCCACACGCGGGACGCTGACCCCTGCACCTGGAATGTGACAGGTCTCCGAGATCTGTCACATTCCGCGAAACACCTACCTCCTCACTACAGCAACGGACCCACCTCGGCACCGGGCGGGCTTCAGTACTTGCCCCCCATCAGATGGGGTCCATGGCCCTGGGCATGTGCACTCGCCGCTTGTCAGTCGGCCAATCCGCCGGCGAGCGGCATCGTCCGCCATTGGTCGACGGCCGGTTTCAAGTAGTCCATCAGCACGGGCAGTTGAGGTACGAGCGTGAGGGAGGCGATGGCCCGCAGCATCCCCACGGCGTTCACGAAGCTCAGGACGCCCTCGCTCAACTGCCTCATACCGTTGCGCTCGGCGCCGCGGTTGTAGGCGGATTCGAGTTCGGGCCCCAGAGCGGCCAGGTCCCACTCGACGGGGCCCAACGTGACCAGCTCGAAGTCGGCGTAGAGGTCCCCGTCCACCCCGGAGAAGATGTTCGCGGGCGGGGAGTCACCGTGGATGGGCTGGAGCTCGATCCCCGGAAAGGCTGTTTCGAACGCCGCTCGTGAGCGCACGAGAGGTTCCAGGACCCGCCACTCGCGGCGTGCGCGGTCCAGGTCGGCCGGACCGACGAGGTCGGGGCGCTCTTCGAGCAGAGCGAGGCTTTCCGTGATGAACCGCGGTTCGGCCGCGGACAGGAACGACAGCCGGCCCGGGTACGCGCGCAGCGCGGCGTGCAGGTCGGCAACGCTTTCGGAGTTCGTCACGTAGTCGGCCTCCTTGTCCCGGTCCTCCTCGACGAACGGCCAGAACGTCATCGAGAACCCACCGCGTTGAACGGGTTCCCGTGGCACGAGAGGGCTCGGGGGGATCACGGGGGTTCCCTGGTCCGCGAGCCACCGTGTCACGTCCAGTTCCGCCTGCTGGCGGCGCGCCTGGGAATCGAGGTCCGCGGAGGGCGGCAGGACGGTGGGGATCCGGGCCACGACCGGTGAGGGCGCGAGGTGGACGACGACGGAGAACAGCTCATAGAGCACCTTGGCGTCCGTCACCGTGAGTCCGAGCTCGCGCCCCGCTCCGACAGCCGCGTCGACTGCGGCGGAGGTGCGGCGGGCGATGTGTTGCGGTGTCAGGAAATCAGTCATGGCTGTTTTTCCTTCCATCTCGTGGAGTGGGTGTCGTCGAGTGGGACTCTCGACGCTCGGGGGGAACCGGTCAGCACCTGCGTCCGCCGCGCAGCTCCAGCCGCTCCCCCGGGAACCGTTCGCGGAAGCCGCGGTCGTGGGAGACCACGACCACCGCTCCCGGGTACGCGGCGAGCGCGGCCTCCAGGTCCTCGACCAGGTCGAGCGCGATGTGGTTCGTCGGCTCGTCGAGGACGAGAAGGTCGGCGGGCCGGGTCACCAGGCGGGCGATCTGAAGCCGTCGCCGCTGTCCCGCCGACAGCGCCGCGACCGGGACGTGCAGGTCCTCCTCACGGAACAGCCCTAGCATCAGCAACTGTTCGGTGTGCTCCTCCGGCAGCCCGGGCCTGCCGGCCGCGAAGGCGGCGAGCAGCGGGAGGCGGGTGGAGCGCGCGGGCAGTTCCTGCGCCAGGTACCCGATCCGGGCAGGGCGGCGCACCGTCCCCGCATCCGGCTCCAGGTCGCCGGCCAGGACGCGCAGCAGCGTCGTCTTGCCCGCCCCGTTCTCACCCGTGACCAGCAGCCGCTGCCCGGGGAGGACGGCCAATGCCCCGTCCAGACGCAGCCGTTCGCCGACCGCCACGCCGTCGAGCTCGGCGAGCGGGCCCTCGGCAGGATGCGCGCCGCCCACCGCCGACAGCGCCGCCGTGAACCGCAGCGGCTCCGGCGGCGCCGCCACGGGGTTGCGCCGCAGCTGGGCCAGCCGATCCCGGGCCGCCCGCACCTGCCCGCCGAGCTTCGCCTCGTGGGAGCGGCGGTGCTTGCCGAAGCCCTGCCGGGGGTCCTTGCCGGTGGTGGCCAGCCGCTTCCCGGCGGCCTCGACCAGCTCCTCGGTACGGGCCACCTCCTCGACCCAGTCCGCGTGCTCCTGCTCCGCCCGGCGTCGGGCGGCGGCCTTCGCGGTGCGGTAGCCGGCCCAGCCGTCGCCGTACCGGAGCACCGTGCGCGCGTCCCGGTCCACTTCGAGGATCGTGGTGGCGACGCGCTCCAGGAAGCCGCGGTCGTGAGTGACCGCGACGACGGTGCCGCGGTGCGCGCGCAGGTGGTCACCGAGCCAGCGCACGGCCGCCGCGTCGAGGTGGTTCGTCGGCTCGTCGAGGAGCAGCAGCTCGGGAGCCGCGGCCAGCACACAGGCGAGCGCGAGCCGCCCCTGCTCACCGCCGGAGAGCGAGCCGAGCACGCGGTCCCGGGTGACAGCGGCGAGCCCGAGCCCGTGCAGGGCGGCGTCCACGCGGGCGTCCGCCTCGTATCCGCCGCGTTCCTCGTACGCGGTCAACAGCTCGCCGTACGCGGCGAGTTCATCGTCCGAGGCCTCACCGAGGCGCTCCTCGGCCGTGCGCAGCCGGCGCTCCATCTCGCGCAGTTCGACGAGGGCGAGATCGACGGCGTCCTGCACGGTGCGGTCCGGGTCGAGTTCGAGGGTCTGGGCGAGGTGGCCGGTGCCACCGGGAAAGCCGACGGTGATCTCCCCGGCGTCCGGCACCTCGGCCGCGGCCAGCAGCCGCAGCAGGGTGGACTTGCCGGAGCCGTTCTCGCCGATGACGGCGGCCTTCTCGCCCGGCCGGACGGTGAAGGAGACCTGGTCGAGGATGGTCCGGGTGCCGTAGGACTTGGTGACGTCCTTGACGGACAGCTGCGCCACGGCAGCGAGTACGGCGGTATGGGCGCGTTCGGGCATGCGACTTCCCCTGGTGATGCGAAGGGTCCACGGGCGGCGGAAACGGCGGCATCGGCCGTGCCCGGACTCAGAGGAAGTAGAGGAAAGCCATACCCTCACCTTAACAAGACGAGCCGTCTCGTCTCAAGCGAGGGGAGGAGTGCGGGTGTGGGGCCGGTGTGCGGCCGCTGCGGCGCACGGAAAAACCGTTGGCCGTCCGCCGCCCAGCTGCGAAAATGCCTCTATTTCCCAGCGGAGGGTATTTGTTCGTCTTCGTGTGTGCGGGGTGCGGCGCCAGGCTGACCACTCCCCTGTCCCAGGTCGCCCTGCCGGTCCACGCTCATCAGAAGTACGGGAACGGGATTCAGTTGCCGGTGCTCATGGAGTCGGGCACGTTCGCCGTGGACCCGGAGCCCTGGGGGCCGCCGTGGCGGACGTGGGAGGAGATCGACCCGGACGAGGCGGCGGCCCGCGGCATCCACGCGCCGGTCCCCGCCCTGTCCGGCGGCACGCCCGGCGCGATCGTCATATCGCCCGGAGATGCCCGCGGCACCCTGCTCATCCCGGAGAACGCCGGCGGCTACTGCTGCGGCCTCGACGGGGCCGACGGTCCCAACATGGCCTGCGAGACGTGCGGCCTGGCCGTGGCCAGCCGGATCGACGACTGCTCGCTCTGGCAGGCCGTGTGGCTCGCCCCGGACGCCGTGCGCCGCCTCCCCGCCGACGGCTCCGAAGCCGCACCGCTCTCCTGGGAGGAGCTCACGGCGGAGGGAAAGCGCACGCCCCCGTTCGAGCCGATCGCCACCTGGGGATCGCGCCTCGGGTTGGACCACTGGTGGTCATGGAGCCCACGGTGGGAGGCGGCTGCCGGGCGGGCGCTCGCCCACCTGCTGGCGGCCTCGGAAGGCCGGCCGGTGACCGTCCCGGACGGCCTGCTCAAGGAGGTGTTCCAACGCGCCCTCGACGCCCTGCTGCCCGCGGGTCCGCCGGCGCGACGAGCCGTCCTGGCCGGACCGGGACTGCCCGCCTCCGACGCGGACGCCGACATGCTCCTCGTGCCGACCCATCCGCAGACGGGGCAGACCTGGACTCCGACCGGACCGACCGGGCTGGCCGGGCTCGCCGGGCTCGCCGGGCCGGCCGGACCGACCGCCCCGGGGTACCCAGTGCCGCTGCCGTTCGGGGTGTGGCTGTGGCTGGCCTTCCCCGAACCGCACCTGCCCGACCCCGCGTCGGGCGGCATGCCCGACGGCGTCCTCCGCGACGACCCGCCCGCGCCGCGCCCTCATCGCCTGTTCCGGGCCGACCCCGGAGCGTTCCAGCACACCCTGGCCCGGCTGCCCGCTGTCCGCAGCCCATGGCTGCGCGAGATCCTCGAGAACCTCACGCAACACATGCGGGCCCGCCTCTTCTAGTGGAGCCAGACTGGGCGGGTGACGACTCGACCAGCTTCTTCCGCGACTCCGCGTGCTGTCCTCTTCGACTCGGGCGGTGTTCTGATGCGGCCGATCGGCGGCCGTTGGAACCCGCGAGCCGACTTCGAGGAGACCGTCCTCGTCCATGCCCCGTCCATCACACCGCAGCAGTTCGCCACGGCCATCGCCGCGGGCGACCACTTCTTCGCCACCTCGTCATCGACACCCGACTACGACGACTACCACCGGGTCGTGCTCCGTCATCTCGGCGTGGACGCGACCTCGGAGCTGCTGACCGACTTGCGACGCGAGGTTCCACCGTCCAAGTTCCTGGAGACGTACCCGGACGTCGAAGAGACCCTCGAAGAGCTGAGGCGACGGGGAGTGCGGCTGGCCGTGGTGTCGGATGCCTGGCCCAACCTGCCAGACCTCCACGCAGGACTCGGGATCGGCCGCTTCTTCGAGGCGTACGCGATCTCCGCCGTCCTCAACTGCACCAAGCCGGACCCGCGCATGTACCACCACGCCAGCACCGTGCTGGGCCTCGCTCCTGAGCAATGCCTGTTCGTCGACGACGACCCTGACCTGGTGGCCGCGGCCATCGGACTCGGCTATGCCGGTCGCGCGATGTGCCGGGACTCGACCGTTTCCGACCTGCCTTACCTCACCTCCCTGACGGAACTGCTGGATCTCTTCTGACACCTCTCGCACGGTCAGCCGCTGCCCCCGTTCCCAGACCGGAGACGGCCCAGAACGCCCGGCTGCCAACACCACGACCGGCGCACGCTCCTCCCCTACAGCAACGGCCCCACCTCACCCCCGAACGCGGCCATCTGGTCGGTGAGTTCCGAACGGCTCCGGCTCCGGAACCGCACCTGGATCTGGTCCACGCCCATCGCCCGGTACGCCCGCAGCGACTCGGCGAGCGCTTCGGGGGTGCCCGTGAGCGTGCGCCGGCCGACGTCCCAGCCGGGCTTGCCCACGTACAGCGGCTCCGTGATGGCGCCCACGACGAACGGGCCCTCCACGCCGGCCCGTTCGCGTAGTTCCCGGAGCCTGGCGATCTGACCCGGCAGCCGGTCGCGCGGGTCGCCCTGTGGCAGCCAGCCCTCACCCTTGAGCGCGGCTCGGCGGACGGCGGGCGGGGAGGAGCCGCCGACCCACACGGGGACGCGCTCCTGCGCGGGGCGTGGGCGCTGGCCCAGTCCCTCGAAGTCGTACGCCTTGCCGTGGTGGGCCGGGAACTCCTCGGGACCGAGGGCCGCCCGGAGCGCGTCGACGGTCTCGTCCAGGAGCGCGCCCCGGTCGGCGAAGTCCACACCCAGCGCCTCGAACTCCTCCGGTACGTGCCCGGCGCCGACCCCGAGGATCAGCCGTCCGCCGGAGAGGTGGTCGAGGGTCGCGTACTGCTTGGCCGTGAGGAGGGGGTGGCGGAGGCCGACGATCGCCACGTGGCTGAGCAGGTGGACGCGTTCGGTGACGGCGGCCAGGAAGGCGAGCGTGGCGACCGGGTCGTACCAGACGGTGCTCATCGCGGACGCGAGGCGGCGCGGGATGGCGACGTGGTCGCAGCTCGCGATGTACGCGAAGCCGGAGCGGTCTGCGGTGCGGGCGATGTCGGCGAGGTCGTCCGGACCGGCGTCGGCCTCCCAGGGCTCGGCGTAGAGCGTGGACTGGGACTGGACGGGGAGCTGCATTCCGTACTGCAGCCCGGCGCCTGAGGGGGGCATTGAGGGGGCCGTTGAGGGGGCCGTTGAGGGGGTGCTCACCGCGCACCACCGGGGCCGGGCCACAGGCCGTCGTCCGTCAGCCCCAGCAGGTCGATGGCGTTGCGCCGGACGATCCGGTCGACCACCTCCGGGTCCAGGTGGCCCATCTGGGACTCGCCGACCTGGCGGGACTCGGGCCAGGTGGAGTCGGAGTGGGGGTAGTCGGTCTCGTACAGGACGTTGCCGACGCCGATGGAGTCCAGGTTGCGGAGCCCGAAGGCGTCGTCGAAGAAGCAGCCGTAGACGTGCTCGGTGAACAGTTCGGACGGCGGGCGGTGGACCTTGTCGGCGACGCCGCCCCAGCCGCGGTTCTCCTCCCAGACGACGTCCGCGCGCTCCAGGATGTACGGGATCCAGCCGATCTGGCCCTCCGCGTACATGACCTTGAGGTTCGGGAAGCGTTCGAACTTGCCGCTCATCAGCCAGTCCACCATCGAGAAGCAGCAGTTGGCGAAGGTGATGGTGGAGCCGACGGCGGGCGGGGCGTCGGCCGACGTGGACGGCATCTTGCTCGATGAGCCGATGTGCATGGCGATGACGGTGCCGGTCTCGTCGCAGGCGGCGAGCAACGGGTCCCAGTCGTCGCCGTGCACGGAGGGCAGGCCGAGGAAGGGCGGGATCTCGGAGAAGGCGACGGCCCGTACGCCTCGTGCGGCGTTGCGGCGGACCTCGGCGGCGGCGAGTTCGGCGTCCCAGAGGGGGATGAGGGTGAGGGGGATCAACCGGCCCCGCGCGTCGGGGCCGCACCACTCCTCCACCATCCAGTCGTTGTAGGCCCGGACGCCGAGCAGTCCCAGTTCGTGGTCCTGCGCCTCGGTGAAGGTCTGGCCGCAGAAGCGCGGGAAGGTGGGGAAGCACACGGCCGACTGCACGTGGTTCACGTCCATGTCGGCGAGGCGCTGCTTGACGTCGTACGAGCCGGGGCGCATCTGCTCGTACGTGATGACCTCGAGCTTGATCTCGTCCCTGTCGTACCCGACGGCGGTGTCGAGGCGGGTGAGGGGGCGGTGCAGGTCCTCGTAGACCCACCAGTCGCCGATGGGGCCGTCGTCGCCGGGGGAGCCCATGACGGGCTTGAACCGGCCGCCGAGGAAGGTCATTTCCTTCAGGGGCGCGCGGACTATGCGGGGGCCGATGTCGCGGTACTTCTTCGGCAGGCGGTCCTGCCAGACGTTCGGGGGCTCCACCGTGTGGTCGTCGACGGAGATGATCTTCGGGAAGGGGGAAGTGGTCTCGGTCGTGTCCATACGGGCACGGTAGCGCTGATCTGACGATGCGTCAGCTAGCGTGCGAGCGGTAGCTGACGCGTCGTCGGTCATTGCGGCGGCGGGTCGCGCACAGCAACCGTTTGGTCGTGTACATGGCTGGACCTCGCCGTACGCGTGGCCAGATCGCGTGCGGCCGCGTGAGGAGACGTTGTGTAAACCTTGTGCCGTCCCGTGCGGCGGCCTGTGATCGGTGCCCCCCACGGCTGACGCATCCGCCGCGCACAAGGCAGACTGGCGTAGTTGTCAGGGAGACCAGGGGGCGGCGATGGACGACCTTGTACCGCGAGTGCCTGAGCAGCGAGGTCCCGAGGACGCTCGGCAACCGGCTGCCGAGGCACCGGCGGGGTTGCGTTTCAGCGTGCTCGGCCCGGTGCGCGCCTGGCGCGGTACGGAGCCCCTGCCCACCGGTTCGCCCCAGCAGCGCGCCCTGTTGGCCGCGCTGCTGCTCCGCGAGGGCCGTACGGCCACGGCGGGCGAGCTGATCGACGCGCTGTGGGGCGACGAGCCGCCCTCCCAGGCCCTGGCCGCCGTCCGCACCTACGCCTCGCGGCTGCGCAAGGTCCTCTCCCCCGGCGTGCTGGTCAGCGAGTCGGGCGGTTACGCCATCCGTCTCGCCGACCAGCACACCGAGTCGGACGTGGACGGCTCCCTCGACCTGGCTTTGGCCCAGCAGCTGGCGGCCGACGCGGAGAAGGCGAAGGCGGCCGGCGACCTGTGCCACGCCCGCGCCCTGCTGAACAAGGCGCTGAGCCTGTGGGACGGCGAGGTCCTCGCGAGCCTCCCCGGCCCGTACGCGGAGACCCAGCGGGCGCGGCTGGACGAGTGGCGTCTGCAGCTCGTCGAGAGCCGTATGGACATGGACCTCGAACAGGGCTGCCACGCGGAGGCGGTCTCGGAGCTGACGGCCCTGACGGCGGCGCACCCCCTGCGGGAACGGCTGCGCGAGCTGCTCATGCTGGCCCTGTACCGCAGCGGGCGCCAGGCCGAGGCCCTCGCCGTGTACGCGGACACGCGGCGGCTGCTCGCGGACGAGCTGGGCGTGGACCCGCGCCCGGGGCTGAGAGAACTCCAGCAACGCATCCTCCAGGCCGACCCGGCCCTGGCGGAGCCCTCGGCCCCGCTGTCCCCGGAGCCCGCGGCCGCACCGGTCCGCCCGGCGCAACTGCCCGCGAGCGTCCCGGACTTCACGGGCCGGACCTCCTTCGTGTCCGAACTGGGCGAGGTGCTGTCGGCGGCCTCGGCGCCCGAGGGCCGGGTGATGGCGGTGTCCGCGCTGGCGGGCATAGGCGGGGTGGGCAAGACGACGCTGGCCGTCCATGTCGCGCACCGGGCCCGTACGGCCTTCCCGGACGGGCAGCTGTACGTGGACCTCCAGGGCGCGGGCTCGCGGGCGGCGGAACCGGAGACGGTGCTGGGCGCGTTCCTGCGGGCCCTCGGAGTCGCCGACGCCTCGATCCCGGACTCGCTGGAGGAGCGGGCGGCCCTGTACCGCTCGATCCTGGACGGCCGACGGATCCTGGTCCTGCTGGACAACGCCCGGGACGCGGCCCAGGTACGGCCCCTGCTGCCCGGCACCGAGGGCTGTGCGGCGCTGGTGACATCACGTGTGCGGATGGTCGACCTGGCCGGGGCGCACCTGGTGGACCTGGACGTGATGTCCCCCGAGGAGGCACTGCAGCTCTTCACGAAGATCGTGGGCGAGGAGCGGATGGCCTCGGAGCGGAAGGCCGCGCTGGACGTGGTGGCGGCGTGCGGTTTCCTGCCGCTGGCGATCCGCATCGCCGCGTCCCGGCTGGCGGCCCGCCGCACGTGGACGGTCTCGGTCCTCGCGGCCAAGCTGGCGGACGAGCGGCGCCGGCTGGACGAACTCCAGGCCGGCGACCTGGCGGTGAAGGCCACCTTCGAGCTGGGGTACGGGGCGCTGGAGCCGGCGCAGGCCCGCGCCTTCCGGCTGCTCGGGCTGGCCGACGGCCCGGACATCTCGCTGGCGGCCGCCGCTGCCGTACTGGACCTCCCGGCCGAGGACACGGAGGACCTGCTGGAGGCCCTCGTGGACACCTCCCTGCTGGAGTCGGCGGCCCCGGGCCGCTACCGCTTCCACGATCTCGTACGGCTCTACGCGCGTGCATGCGCCGAACGGGACGAACAGCCGCCGAGTGAGAGGGACTCGGCGATGTCGCGGTTGCTGGACTTCTATCTGGCTACGGCGGCGGAGGTGTACGCCATCGAGCGGCCGGGGGACCGGCTGGTCGATCACCTGGCGACGGCGGAGTACCCCGGGCTGCGCTTCGCCGAGGGGGGCGCCGCGCTCGACTGGTTGTACACCGAGGCCGCGCCTCTGTTGGCGTGCGTACGGCAGGCGGCCGGTACGGACCGGTTGCGGCGGGCGGTGGATCTGCTGTGGGCGTCCAAGGACCTGACCGAGTCGGGGGCCAACTCCCACCAGTACGAGAACACGGCCAGGGCGATGTGCGAGGCCACTCGGGCATCGGGCGACGCGCGTGCGGAGGGCAGGGCGCGGACGACACTCACCAATGTCCTGCTGGTCTCCGGCCGCATCCAGCAGGCCGCCGAGCAGGCTCAACTCGCCCTGGAACTCGCCGCGTCCGCGCAGGACGCCATGGCCATGAGCTGGGCGGCCAACGACCGGGGGCTCACCTTCCTGCACCAGGAGCAGTACGCGGACGGCAAGCCGTTCTTCGAGCGGTCGATCGAGGGGTACGGTGCGATCGGCAACCGGCCTCTCGAAGCACTCAGCCTCTGCAACCTCTCGCGTGCCCACCTGGGCATGGGGAACATCACCAAGGCGGTGGAGATCGCACAGCGCGCCCTCACGGCCTACCTGGAGATCGGCCAGACCCTGCGCCTGGCCAACGGCCACTTCACCCTGGGCATCGCGCTGAACATGGCAGGTCGTCATGCCGAGGCCCTCAACCAGTTCTCCGACGCCCTGTCCGTCTTCGGCAGCCACAGACAGCGGCTGTGGGAGGGCACGACCAACTATCGGATCGCCCAGGTGCACCTGGCCGCCCGTCGCCCCGCACAGTCTGCCCAGCACGCCGAGCAGGCACTCGCGCTCGGCTGCATCGGCGGCGACCGGATGCAGGGCAGCGTGCTGACCCTCCTGGGCCGGGCGCTCACCATGCTGGGGCAGGTCGACCGGGCCACGGCCTGCTGGCGCGAGGCACTCAACCTCTACGAGCAGAACGGCGGCGGCGCCCAGGCCAAGGAGGTGCGCGCGCTGCTCACGCCCGCCTCGGCGGCATGAGCATCGCGTTCTCCCGCCGGGCGGTTCCGGACGTTCAGCATTCGTTTATCTCCACCCGGCACAGTTGTACCTGTCACACCGTCGCGTCGGGGGGCAGACGGTCTGACCAGGGGCCCTACCGGTTAAGGTGCGGCTCCGGACGCCCGTCCAGCAACCCTCGGGGGAGTTTCTGGACGGGCGTTTCTCACTCGTCCCCGCAACACAGAGGACTCAAGCCCATGAGCGACGAGAAGCAGGACACCGACGTCACGACGCAGGACAACGGCATGCCCACCCCGCCCGCCAAGGACGCGGACGTCACCACGCTCGACAACGGCATGCCCACTCCGCCCGCCTCGGACCAGGACATCACGACGATGGACAACGGGATGCCCAGCGAGCCCGCGGACATCCGGACGATGGACAACGGCATGCCCACCCCGCCCGCCTCCCTGGGCCTCGACGGCGGCAAGTAAAGACCTTCATCCCGACGGGGATCGGCCGCGGCGGCGCGGAGGGGGAGCCGCCGCGGCCGAGTCGTGTTCGGGCACGGCCGACCGGACCGTCGACCGGACCGTCGACCGGAGCGAACCCCTCCACCGTCTCCCGCGTCCCAGTAGCGCCCGATGTGGACGCAGAGCAGCAGGGGGAGACATGACCAGGCGCAGGATCACCAGGGGCGCGGTGGGCGCCACGGCCGCGGTGCTGGCGCTCGGCGCGCTGCAGGGCGCCAGTGCCGTCGGGGCGGACAGGGAGACCGAGGGGGTCGGCTCCTCGTCCTCCGCGACCACGACGTCCAAGGTGTGCGTCGGGACGCAGCCCGAAGGGCGACTGCCCAGCTGGGGACCCAAGGGCAGCTACCCGGACGACACTCCGCTGTACCGGACGCTGGCGTACGTCGACAAGCGGGCCAAGGACCGGCCCGGCATCTTCACCGGCCTCGCGATCGACGACGAGAACCTGGCCCTCGACGTCTACCGCGTCCCCGGCCACGCGCAGGAGAAGTTCGACGCCGACATCTGCGGCACCGCGGAGAAGGGTGTGACCCTTCGCCTGTACGACACCGACGTGACCGAGCGGGGGCTCAAGCGGCTCGTCGACCGGATCAGCGGCGACATGGAGCGCTGGAAGGGCACGTTCATGATCTGGTCGGTCGGCATGGACAGCCACCGCGTGCACGTGGGCGTGTCCGACGTCGCGAAGGCCGAGCCGATCCTGAGGGAGACCTACGGTGAGGAGCTCATGAAGCACATCGTGGTGGAGCAGGAGGAGCAGGCCTCCATCGATTGATTGCTTCTGTCCCCGTCCGTTGATTGCTCCTGTCCCCGTCCGCCGCAGGCGACCCGCCTGCCACAGAAGGTCGAATCCGCCGGACGCGACGTCCTGTCAGCCGGCCCGCCCCCGCAGCTCCCCCTTCACCACCTTCCCGCTCGCGTTCCGCGGCAGCTCGGCCACGAAGTGGACCGACCGTGGCACCTTGTAGTTCGCCATCTCGCGGCGGGACCAGGCGATCAGGTCGTCCGCGGTCGTCACGGCGCCCGGCCGCCGGACCACGAACGCCTTGCCGACCTCGCCGAGACGCGGGTCCGGGACGCCGATCACGGCCGCGTCCGCCACGTCGGGGTGGAGCATGAGGAGTTGCTCTATCTCGGCCGGGTACGCGTTGAAGCCGCCGACGATGAACATGTCCTTGATCCGGTCGGTGATGCGGAGGTTGCCCTCCTCGTCCAGGACCCCCACGTCGCCGGTCCTCAGCCAGCCGTCCGGCGTGAGCGCCCTCGCGGTCTCGGCCGGGTCCTCGAAGTAGCCCCGCATGACGTTGAAGCCGCGGACCAGGATCTCGCCGGGCACACCCGCGGGTGCCGGCGTGCCCGAGGGGCGCACCACCCGTATCTCCGTTCCCGGAATCGCCCGGCCGGACGTCGACGCGATCACCCCCGCCTCGTCCCCGCGCCGGCACATCGTCACGATCCCGCTGGCCTCGGACAGGCCGTACGCGGTGAGGACCGTTTCCACTCTCAGCTCCGTGCGCAGCCGCTCGACGAGTTGGAGCGGGACGACCGCGGCCCCGGTCACCACCAGCCGCAGCGCCGAGAGGTCGTGGTCGTCGCGGGAGGGGTGGTCCAGGAGCGACTGGTGGAGGGTCGGCGGGCCGGGGAGGACGGAGACGCGTTCCGAGGCGATGTTCGCGAGCGCCGTGTTCACGTTGAACACCGGCTGCGGGATCATCGTCGCTCCCCGCATCAGACAGGCCAGCACGCCCGCCTTGTAGCCGAAGGTGTGGAAGAAGGGGTTCACGATCAGATAGCGGTCGCCCTGCCTGAGGCCGGCCAGGTCGCTCCACGCCTCGTACGCGCGGAGTGTCTGCGCGTGGGTGATCACCGCGCCCTTGGGGCGGCCGGTCGTGCCCGAGGTGTAGACGATGTCCGAGGGGGAGTCACCGGACAGGGCCCTCTCGCGCTCGCGCACCCGCGCCGCCGACACCCCGTCGCCGCTCGCCAGGAAGTCCTTCCAGGTGCGGAAGTCGGCCGGCGCGTCCTCGGCGAGGACCACGACCTGTTCCAGGTGAGGGAGAGCGGGAAGCGGGCCGGGCCCGTGTCCCAGTCTGGTCGCCCGGCGCAGCGACGCGACGTACGAGGTGCCGAGGAAGGTGCCCGTGATGAACAGCAGCTTCGCGCGGCTGCGTTCGAGGACGTACGCCGCCTCCGCGCCCTTGAAGCGGGTGTTCAGCGGGACGAGGACCGCGCCCGCCGAGACCGCGCCCAGGGCCGAGACGATCCAGTCGAGGGTGTTCGGCGCCCAGATCGCCACCCTGTCGCCGGTCCGGACGCCGTTGGCGACGCAGGCCGCGGCGGCGCGTTCGACCCGGGCGCCGAGTTCCGCGTACGTCACGCGCGTACGGCCCTCCACCATGGGGCCCTCCACCACGGCCTCGGTCGTGCCGTACCGCTCGGCCGCCGACCGGACCAGTCCGGGAATGCTCCCCCACTCCATGTCACCGCGCACGACCGGCCTCCCAAGCGAGCACAACCCGTAGCTGACTACCCGTCAGATTAGCTGTAGCCTGACGGTCTGTCAGCCGCCCATCACACACAGGGGCACTCAGGGGGCACACCCGTGGAGGTGCGTGCGCATGGCCACCCTCAAGGACGCGACCGCCGTCGTCGGGATCGGACAGACCGCCTTCGCCAGGCAACTTCCCGAGAGCGAGAAGGCGTTGGCGTGCCGGGCGATCCTCTCCGCCCTCCACGACGCCGGGATCGACCCGGGCGAGGTCGACGCGCTCGCCTCCTACACCATGGAGGAGACAGATGAGGTGGAGGTCGGGAAGGCGCTCGGCCTCGGGGACCTCACCTTCTTCAGCAAGGTCGGGTACGGCGGCGGCGGTTCCTGCGCCACCGTCGCGCACCTGGCCGCCGCCGTCGCCACGGGACAGGCGAGCGTCGGGGTCGCCTGGCGGTCACGGAAGAGGGGCTCGGGCCCGCGTCCGTGGAAGAACACAGCCGTCCAACTCCCCACGCCCGCCCAGTGGACGCGCCCCTTCGGCCTGCTCAGGCCGGTCGACGAGATCGCCATGCTCGCCCGCCGCCACATGCACGAGTACGGCACCACACGGGACCACCTGTTCAACGTCGCGCTCGCCTGCCGCAACCGCGCCAACCAGAACCCCGCGGCCATCATGTACGAGCGCCCGCTCACGCGTGACATGTATATGACCTCGCGGTGGATCAGCGAGCCCCTCTGTCTCTTCGACAACTGCCTGGAGACGGACGGCGCGCTGGCCTGCGTCATCGTCTCCGCCGAGCGGGCGCGGGACTGCCGGCACCGGCCCGTGTACGTCCACTCCGCCGCCCAGGGCCTGCCCGCCCAGCACCACGGCATGGTCAACTACTGGAACGACGACCCCCTGACCGGCCCCGCCTGGACCGCCGCCCGCCACCTGTGGAAACACGCCGACTTCGGTCCCGAGGACGTGGACGTCGCCCAGATCTACGACGCGTTCACCGCGCTGATCCCGCTGTCGCTGGAGGGCTACGGGTTCTGCGGGCGGGGCGAAGGCGGCGCCTACACCGAGGGGGGCGCGCTGGAGATCGGCGGGCGGCTGCCGGTCAACACCAGTGGCGGGGGGCTGAGTGAGGCGTACGTGCACGGCTTCAACCTCATCAACGAGGGCGTGAAGCAGTTGCGGGGCACGAGCACCGCCCAGGTCCCGGATGCCGCCACCTGTCTGGTCACGGCCGGCGAGGGAGTCCCGACGTCCGCCCTGTTGCTGCGTACCTGAGGAGCTGAGAGATGCTGACACCTGTCGTGGACGACGACGGCGCACCCTTCTGGGGGTACACCCGCCAGGGCGAGCTGCGGATCCAGGAGTGCGCCGACTGCGGTGAACTCCGCTTCCCGCCCCGCCCCTGCTGCCCGCACTGCCAGTCCTTCGCGAGCGAGTGGCGGGCGATGAGCGGGCACGGGCGCCTCTGGTCGTACGTCGTCCCCCACCCGCCCCTTCTGTCGGACTACGCGGAGCAGGCGCCGTACCCGGTGGTCCTCGTCGAACTGGCCGACGCGCCCCGCATCCGGCTCGTCGGGAACCTGGTCACCGAGGCGGGCGCGCGGCTCGACTCCGTGGCGATGGAGCGCGTGCGGATCGGGGCGCGGGTGCAGGTGGTGTTCGACGGGGAGGGCGTGCCCCAGTGGGTGCTGGAGCGGCCATGAGCACGAGCGATCCGCGCGGCGGTCTGCGGACGGCCGTCGACAAGGACACCGGGGTCGCCGTCCTCACCCTCGACCGGCCCGAGCGCCACAACGCCATCGACCTCACGACGGCGAGCGAACTCGCGGCCGCCTGGCGGGAGTTCCGGTACGACGACACCGTACGGGCCGTCGTCGTCACCGGGGCGGGCGAGCGCGCCTTCTGCACGGGGCTCGACCGGAACGCCGAGGTGCCGCAGCCGAGTTCGCCGTACATGGTCGACGACCCGCTCATCGCGATCGGGCCGAAGGCGAACGACCTGTGGAAGCCGGTGATCGCGGCCGTGGGCGGGATGGCCTGCGGCGGGGCGTTCTACCTCATCGGCGAGGCCGAGTTCGTCGTCGCGGACGAGACGGCGACCTTCTTCGACCCGCACACCACGTACGGGATGGTCAGCGCCTACGAGTCGATCCACCTGGCGCAGCGCATGCCGTCCGGGGAGGTGGCGCGGATGGCGCTCATGGGGACGGCCGAGCGGATGTCCGCGCGGCGGGCCTACGAGGTGGGGCTGGTGTCCGAGGTGACCGCGCCCGGCGAGGCGCTCGCGGCGGCCGTGCGGTGCGCCCGTGTCATCGCCTCGTACCCGGCCGAGGCCGTCCAGGGCACGGTACGGGCCTGCTGGGCGGCCCAGGAGGCGACCCGCGCCCAGGCGCTCGCACACGCGGGGCACCTCGTGTCGCTGGGCAACCTCCCCCCGCGGCGGCAGGCGGAACTGTTCTCCGCCCGCCGCCCGGACTTCAGGACCCGCTAGGGGCGCTAGGGGCGCTCGGGGGCGCTCGGGACTACTCCGAGGTGCGCGTCACGCCGCTCAGGCGGCACGTGCTGCCGTTCACGTCCTGTCCGTCCGTGGGGGCGTAGGCGGCGGCGACGTCCAGGGTGTCGGAGGAACCGGCGGTGACGTACGGGATGGTGGAGTTGCTGGTGCGCACGACGGAACCACTCGGGTCCTTGAACGTGACGCTGAACTCGTAGGTGTACGTCGTGCTCGCGCTGCTGTTGGTGGCACGGACGCGGGCGACGATGCCGCGGGCCGCGTCGAACTCGCAGGTCTCGATCTTCACGTCCTTGGCGGCACTGTTCGACCTGCTGCCGCCCGTGGAGCCGGACGAGACGCCGGAGCCGGACGTGCTCGTGCCGCCCGACGTCGTGGAGTCGTCGTAGTCGTGGTCCTTGCCGACGTCACCGACGTCACCGGTGGTGCTCCCGCCGGCGCCGTCGCCGTGGCTCGAGCTCGACGACGAGGAACTGGAGCCGCAGCCACCGCCGTGGGAGCCGCGGGCTCCGGTGAGGGCGATGACGGCTATGCCGAAGACGGCGACGGCGCGGGCATGACGGAGTTTCACGTTCTTCAACCCCCGTTGAGAACTGGTGTGTTGACATTGCAGCTGCACACGGGCAACGACCCGTTGGCAGGCGCACGTCACATTAGCAGCGCTCAGGGGGCGTTCCGGCCACACCGGACGGCCGTCCACGCGACCTCTACATGGTCTACGTCGTCATGGCCTACGTCGCGTCATGGCCTACGTCGCGTCATGGCCTACGTCGTCCGCGCCGTCCCCGTGCCCTTCTCCGCGTCGAGCGCGTACACGCAGCGGTCCTTGCTGCACGCGTACACGACCCCGTCCTTCACCACGGGAGAGCCCGTGATCTCGCCGCCCGTGGCCAGCTTCCAGCGCAGACGGCCGTCGTCGGACTTGAGGGTGTAGAGGAGGTGGTCGGTGGAGCCGAAGTGGATACGGCCCTCGGCGACGGCGGGGGCGCCCACGATGTCGCCGCCTGCCTGGAAGCGCCACTTCGGGGTGCCGGTGACCGCGTCCAGCGTGTAGAGGCCCTTGCCGCTGCCCACGTGGACGTGGCCCGCGGCGACCAGGACCGAGTCGACCGACGCCCTGGACTCCGTCGCGATGCGCCAGCGGTCGCGGCCGTCGGCGGCGTCGAGGGCGTAGACCGTGCCCAGGTAGTCGGCGAGGTAGATGCCGCCGCCCGTGACCGCCGGGCCGGGGACGAAGGTCGGTGCGCACAGGAACACCGCCGGGGCGTCGAAGTGCCAGCGCACATGGCCGCCCGCGATGTCGATGGCCAGCACGCGCGAGCCGGCGCACACGTACACGTAGCCGTCCGCGGCGGGCGTCAGACGCACCGGGACGCCGCCGCAGGAGGCCGAGTCGCCGATGGGGTACGACCAGCGCTCCTCACCCGTTCGGGCCTCCAGGGCGCGCAGCCGGGCGTCCTTCCAGACGAACACGGTGCCGTCCTGGACGTGGGGGCCCGCCTCGGGCGACTCGAACTCGGTCTGGGCGCCGGTGATCTCCCACAGCTTCTGGCCGTTCGAGGCCTCCCACGCCTGGACGCCGCCGCCGCGCGTGCCGGTGACGACGGTGCCGCGGTCGGCCTTCAGCGAGTACACCCAGGCGTCCACCGACAGGCGCCACTGGTCATTGCCCTCGCGGGCGTCCAGGGCGAAGAGGGTCGGACCGTCCGAGGCGTGGATACGGCCGTCCGCGACCGCCATCGACCAGGCCACGTCCCGCGTCTTGAAGCGGCGCCGGCCGGTCATCACGTCCAGCGCGTGCACCTCGAAGGAGGTGACGTAGACGAGGTCGTCGGCGACCGCCGGGGTGCCCCACACATCGTTCGACATGCGGAAACGCCAAGGGCGCCAGCCGGCCCCCGCCTCCGGGGGCGCGGGCGGCGCGGTGGTCGCGCCGGCCGCGGGGTCGGCGCCGTTCACTCCGGCGCGCGGACGCGACCAGGAGGCCACGAGCCCCGCCTCGGGAGGGGGTGCCTTCACGGCGGCGGCCCGGGCGTCGGCCACGCGGGGTCCCGGCCCGATGGGTACCGGGGCGCCCGCGAGCCGTACGGGACCGGCGTCGGGGGCGCCGACGGGGGCGGGATCGTACGACGGCGGGGGCGGAGGGACGGGAACGGCGGGCCTGGCACCCCCGCCGCCACTCCCGCCCCCGGCACCCGGGGTGGTCGGCGCGTGCGTCACCGAGCGACCGCCGCGGCGGGACTCGATGAGGGTGACCGCCTTCTCGGGCAGCCACGCGGAGGCCGTACCGCTGTCGTCGGAGCCGGAGCCGAAGAGGTGGGGCGCCAGCTGGGCCTGGAGGTCGGCCGGGTTGGGGCGCGCGGTCGGGTCCATCTGCATGCAGGACTCGATCAGCGGCCGCAGCTCCTCGGGCAGACCGGCCAGGTCCGGGCCCTCCCTGAGCAGCATGAACACGGTCTCGACCGGGTTGGCCCCGTGGAAGGGCGCGTGGCCGGTCGCCGCGAAGACGAGCATGGAGCCCAGCGAGAACACATCGCTCGCGCCGGTCACGCTCCGTGAGTCCTTGGCCTGCTCGGGCGACATGTAGGCGGGCGTGCCGACGGCGACGTTGGTCATGGTCAGCCGTGTGTTGGACACACCGGAGGCGATACCGAAGTCGATCACCCGCGGCCCGTCCTCGACGACGAGCACGTTGGAGGGCTTCAGGTCCCGGTGGACGAGCCCGGCACCGTGAATGGACTGGAGGGCCTCCGCGACACCCGCCGCGAACCAGCGCACCGCCTGGGCCGGGAGCGGCCCGCAGTCGGTCACTATCTCCTCGAGCGAGGGCGCGGGCACGTACGCGGTCGCGAGCCACGGCACGGCCGCGCGCGGGTCGGCGTCGACCACGGCCGCCGTGTAGAAGCCGGAGACGGCCCGCGCCGCCTCGACCTCGCGTGTGAAGCGGACACGGAACAGCTGGTCCTCGGCGAGCTCCGTCCTGACCGTCTTGATCGCCACGCGGCGGCCGGAAGCCGACCGCGCGAGATAGACCAGCCCCATGCCGCCGGCACCCAGCCGTCCCAGCACCTCGAACGGCCCGATACGCCGCGGATCGTGCTGCGTCAGCTGATCCACCACTTGCCCTGCCACCTCCCCGTACGGGCCGCGTCGCCCTCGTATGAACACGACCCCGTGCAGCGTCTCACCACGGCACCGCCATGGCGCACGCACCCCGATTCTTCCTGCCCCGGCCCCCTGTTGCGAACCCGGGAGCGGATCGGGGTGTCTCAGGACAAAACCACGGGATACACCCCTTGGGGAAGCCGCCGCCCGGATCGTGGGACGGGTTCTGACGGCTTCTGGGGGTTCTTGAGAGTTCAGAAACTACCGGGCGACGGCCCCGAGTGGCTGATATTGGCGGTAGGAAGGGCTGGTATCGGCGGTAGGCATCGCGGTACGCACCGGTGGTACGCCTGGGCGGTACGCGCCTCTCCCCGCCTCCTTCCGCTTCTCCCGTCTCTCTCAGCGCTGGAGCACCGCGAACGACGCCCCCTGGTCGTCCGTGACCACCGCCACACGCCCGTACGAGGCGTCGAACGGCGGGACCTGCACGCGCCCGCCCAGTCGCTGGACCGCTCCGAGCGCGTCCGCGACGTCCGCCACCCGGAAGTGGATCAGGAAGTGGGGCGGCATCTGGGGCGGGAAGACCTCGGCGAGGTCGGCGCGGCCGAAGTCGGGGGAGGCGCCGGGGCCGAAGAGGGCGTCACGGAAGAGGGTGCCGTAGAAGTCGTTGGCGACCTTGGTGTCCCGGGCGTACAACTCGGCCCAGGCGAAGGAGCCGGGTTCGTGGCGGCGGCCGAAGCCCTGGTGGGTACCCGGCTGCCAGAGGCCGAAGACGGCGCCTTCCGGGTCGGTGGCGAGGACGGTGGTGCCGTGGGGGCCGAGCCGGGTGGGGGCCGTGATGATCCGGCCGCCGTCGGCCTCGATCCGCCCGGCGAGGGCGGCCACGTCGGGGGTCGCGAAGTGGAGGGTCCACACGGTCGGCATGCGGCCGTCCGCCTTGGGCGCCAGGGCGGCGACCGGCTCGCCCTCCTTGTACGCCCACTGGGAGGTGCCGTACGCCTCCCTGAACGTCCACCCGAAGAGTTGCCCGTAGAACCGCTTGCCCGCCTCGACATCGGACAACTGCGCGTCCACCCAGCAGGGGACACCTTCCGGGTACGGTCCTTTCTGCGCCGGTTTCTCGGGCCGTGCCGGTTTCTCGGCCATACGGCCAACGTAGCGGGGTTTGATGCGAGGCGCGCGAGATGGGCGCCCGGTGGGGTTTTCGCCCCCCGCCGCCCCTACCCGTCCCATCCCCAGGGGCGCTGCCCCCTCGACCGACCCCGCACGGGGCTCCGCCCCGGACCCCGCTCCTCAAACTCCCCCAGCTACCGCTGGGAGGTGCCCCCAAGGTGCTGAAACTGCGCGGGTAACCGCACGGTTTCCAGGGGCGCGGGGAACTGCGCGACCAGCCACATCCGGCCCGCAGCCAACCCACCCACCCCGGACACCCCCCGGGGGTCTGGGGGCGGAGCCCCCGGGTCGGGATGGGACGGGTAGGGGCGGCCCGGGCGAAAGAAACCCGCCATTCACCGAGGAGCCCTTCCGGAGAACCCCTTGGTGAAAGACGTACGCCCCATTTGCAGTCGGCCGAATCGCGATCCGATCACCCCTCGGTAAGCTGACGTCATGACAGGACAAGTGCGTACCGTCGACGGCCGCGTGGCCGGCCGACGTGGGCAGGCGACCCGGCAGAAACTGCTCGACTGCCTCAGCGAGATGCTCAGCTCCTCTCCTTACCGGGACGTCAAGGTCATCGATGTCGCCCGGAGGGCGGGGACTTCGCCCGCGACCTTCTACCAGTACTTCCCGGACGTCGAAGGCGCCGTCCTCGAAATCGCGGAGCAAATGGCCGCCGAGGGCGCCACGTTGACCGAGTTGCTCGAAGGCCGCTCCTGGGTCGGCAAGGCCGGCTGGCAGACCGCTCAGGAACTCGTCGACGGCTTCCTGGACTTCTGGCGCAAGAACGACGCGATCCTCCGCGTCGTCGACCTCGGCGCGGCCGAAGGCGACAAACGCTTCTACAAGATCCGTATGAAGATCCTGAACTCGGTGAACAACTCCCTCGCGGACGCGGTCGCCGCACTCCAGGAGAAGGGCAGGGTCGACAAGGACGTGAACCCTGCGGCGATCGCCGGTTCGATGGTCGCCATGCTCGCCGCCGTCGCCTCGCATCAGAAGGGCTTCCAGAGCTGGGGCGTCAAACAGGCCGAACTGAAGCCGAACCTGGCCCTGTTGGTGCACCTCGGCATCACGGGCAAGAAGCCGACGAAGTAGCCGGCGGAACAACCGAAAAGTAACCGAGCAACCGAAGATCCGCCGGCGAAACAGCCGGCAGGAGCCCACCGGACGGCCTGCCGAGAGCCGCCCCGGGCCGTCGGCCCGGCGACGGAACCGGCGGTGGTGGCGGCAACCGCCCCGCCCGCGGCTCCTGTTCGGACGCTGGTTACGCGAGTCACGCGAGTCCTGTCCCGCGGGCGGCACACCAGATCCTGGGTGCCGCCCGCCGCGTACCGCGCAGCCTCAGCGCCGTTCGACTCAGCGCCGTTCGACTCAGCGCCGTTCGATCCGGAACACCCGGATCTCCCGCTCCACCCTCCCCTGGTACGTCGCGTACGGCGGCCAGAACGCCAGCAACGCCTTCCAGGCGGCCGTCCGTTCCTCCCCCTCCAGCAGCCGTGCCGTGACCGCGACGTCCTCGCCCCGCCAGCTGATCTCGGCGTCGGGGTGGGCGAGGAGGTTGGCGGTCCAGGCGGGGTGGTCGGTGCGGCCGAAGTTGGAGCCGACCAGGAGCCAGCTCGTGGGGCGCCCGTCCGACGCGGCCTCCGGCATGCAGGCCAGTGGCGTCCGGCGCGGCAGTCCGCTCCTCGCCCCGGTGGCCGTCAGGATCACACCGGGCAGCAGCTGCGCGCTGAGCAGTACCTTTCCCCGGCTCATCCGGTGGACCGCGCGGTCGAGCGCGGGTATGACGCGCGGGGCGACGCGTGCGAACGTCCGGGTCGAGGACACGCGCTGGACCAGCCGGACACCCAGGTCGCTCACGGCCGCCCTCACACCGCCACCTCCCCTTCCTCGAAGAGACCGGCCATGTCGGCCGCGTACGAGCGCAGCCGGTGCACCGGGCCGAAGAGCAGCTCGTCGCCCGCGGCCCGCTTGAAGTACAGGTGCGCCTCGTGTTCCCAGGTGAACCCGATGCCACCGTGCAGCTGGATCCCCTGGGCCGCCGCCGTCCGCAGCGCCTCGAGCGCCTGGGCCAGCGCGAGCCCTCCGACCCGCTCCCCGTGGGCCGTCGCCCACGCCGCGTAGTACGCCGCCGACCGCGCCGCCCGCACCTGCACGTACACGTCCGCCAGCCGGTGCTTCACCGCCTGGAAGGACCCGATCGCCCGCCCGAACTGCTCCCGCTGCCGCACGTACGCGACCGTCCGCTCCAGCGCCCGGTCGGCCGCGCCCACGGCCTCGGCGGCCAGCACGGCGGCGGTGGTGTCCCCGGTGTCGGCCAGCGCCTGAAAGACGTCGCCCGTCCCTTCGTCGCCCGTCCCTTCGTCGTCCGTCTCCTCGCCGCCCGCCCTCTCGTCGCCCTTCTCACGATCGGGGCCGAGCAACTGCGCGGCCACGTCCCGAAGTTCGAGCCGGGCCCGCGGCCGTGTCTCGTCGAGGGCCGTCTGCCGTACGCGCGTCAGGCCGTCCGCCGGTGCTCGTACGGTGAACAGCAGCGTGCGCGAGCGGGCGTACCCCCCGGCATGCGCGGCCACCACCAGCAGTTTCGCGCTGTGCCCGTCGAGCACCTGCTCCACCTGCCCGTACAGCCTCCACCCGCCGCCGACGCGCCTCGCCTGGATCCCGCCCGCACGCCCGCCCCCGGCCCAGTCCCCGGGATTGGCGCCGGTCAGCCCGAGGACCGTGGCGAGGTGCGGGCCGGGCACGGCCAGGGCGGCGGTCGTGCCGCCGGCGGCCAGCCGAGGCACCAGGTCGGCACGCTGCTCCTCCGTGCCCAGGGCGAGGATCAGCGGGGCGGCCAGGACGGAGGTGGGGAGAAGTGGGCCCGGGGCCAGGGATCGGCCCAACTCCTCTGTCGCCAATGCAAGTTCGGTCGTCGAGCAGCCGATTCCGCCGTATGTCTCCGGGAGCGCCAGTCCGGGCAGTCCCAGCTGGTCGGCGAAGGTGGTCCACAGCCCGCCGTCGTACCCCTCCTCGGTCCGTACGGCCGCCCGCACCTCCTCCGGGCCGCAGCGCTTGAGCAGCACCTCGCGTACCGTGCGCCGGATCTCTTCCTGTTCGGCGGTGAAGCGGGCGTCCATGGGCGGTCCCCCTCTACCTCACTCATCTGACGGTCCGTCATATTAGGGCCGGTGTGCCGAGCTGCACAGCCCCGCCGCTTGCCCAACCGGGCCGGATACGGCAGATCTGATGTACCGTCAGATTCATGACGCGCCGAGTAGCTCCCGCTGTGACCGGTCGAAGGGTCGCGATCGTCGGCGTCTCCCTCTCCGACTGCGGCCGCGTGGACAACGCGACGCCGTACGCCCTGCACGCCCAGGCCGCCCGCCGGGCCCTGGCCGACTCCGGGCTCGGCCGCGAGGTGGTGGACGGCCTCGCGTCGGCGGGGCTGGGCACGCTGGCCCCGGCGGAGGTCGCCGAGTACCTCGGGCTGCGGCCGACGTGGGTGGACTCCACCTCCGTGGGCGGCTCCACCTGGGAGGTCATGGCGGCCCACGCGGCGGACGCGATCGCGGCGGGCCACGCGAACGCCGTCCTGCTCGTCTACGGCTCGACGGCCCGCGCCGACATCAGGGCGGGGCGGCGGACGGGCAACCTGTCCTTCGGAGCACGGGGACCGCTGCAGTTCGAGGTGCCGTACGGCCACACGCTCATCGCCAAGTACGCCATGGCCGCCCGCCGCCACATGCACCAGTACGGCACCACCCTGGAGCAGCTCGCCTCCGTCGCCGTCCAGGCCCGGGCGAACGCCGGGCGGAACCCCGAGGCCATGTTCCGCACGCCGATCACCGTCGACGACGTCCTGTCCGGCCCGATGATCGCGGACCCCTTCACCAAGCTGCACTGCTGCATACGCTCCGACGGCGGGGCGGCGGTGCTGCTGGTGGCCGAGGAGTACGTGCGGGACTGCCGTACCGCGCCGGTGTGGATCCTCGGCACCGGCGAGCACGTCTCGCACACCACGATGTCCGAGTGGGCCGACTTCACCGTCTCCCCGGCGGCCGTCAGCGGACGGCTCGCCTTCGAGCGGGCGGGGGTGCGCCCGGAGGAGATCGACTTCGCCGAGATCTACGACGCCTTCACGTACATGACGCTGGTGACGCTGGAGGACCTCGGCTTCTGCGGGAAGGGCGAGGGCGGGGCGTTCGTCGAGAAGGGGCGGCTGACGCTGACGGGCGACCTTCCGGTGAACACCGACGGGGGTGGCCTGTCGGCCCAGCACCCGGGGATGCGGGGGCTGTTCCTGCTGGTGGAGGCGGTACGGCAGTTGCGCGGGGAGGCGGGCGAGGGGCGTCAGGTGCGCGCGGCGGACGGCGGGCCGCCCCGGCTGGCCGTCGCCTCGGGGACGGGCGGGTGGTTCTGCTCGTCGGGGACGGTGGTGCTGGGGCGGGGGTGAGTCCGTGGGGGCGGGGCCGGCGCGGGTTTCCTTCGCCCCCGCCGCCCCCGCCACCCCTACCCGTCCCATCCTGTTCCTGGGGGCTGCGCCCCCGGACCCCCGCATCGGCCTTGCGGCCTCGTCCTCAAACGCCGGACGGGCTGGATGTGCCTGGCCTCGGCTGAAAGAAGTCCACTACGACAGGGTGTCGGTGACCACCGATGCCGCCTCCGCGATCAGCTTGTTGTCGTAGGTGGCGTCCTCCTCGCCGCGGTTCGTCAGGATCGCCATGACGATGGGGGCCGAGTCGGGGGGCCAGACGACGGCGATGTCGTTGCGGGCGCCGTAGTAGAAACCGCTCCCCGTCTTGTCGCCGACCACCCAGCCCTCGGGCACCCCCGCCCGGATGAGCTCGTCGCCGGTCTTGTTGGTCTTCAGCCACGTCGTGAGCTGGGCACGCTCGCGCTTGCCCAGGACGTCTCCGAGGACGTACGCGCGCAGGTCCTTCGCCAGGGCCCGCGGGGTGGTGGTGTCCCGCTTCTCGCCGGGGACCCACTTGCTCAGCTCGGGCTCGATGCGGTCCATGCGGCTGACCTTGTCGCCCAGCTTCCTGAGCTCCGCTTCGAGAACCTTGGGCCCGCCGAGCTCTTCGTACAGCAGGTTGGCCGCGGTGTTGTCGCTGTACCGGACGGCGGCGTCGCACAGCTCGCTCAGCGTCATCCCGGTCTCGACGTGCTTCTCGGTGATCGGGGAGTTGGCGATCAGGTCGTCCTCGGAGTACTTGATCACCTCGTTCATGCCGTTCAGGGAGTACTTCCGCAGGACGGCGGCGGCTTCGAGCGCCTTGAACGTGGAGTGGTAGCCGAAGCGCTCGCCGGCCCGGTAGGCCACTTCGCGCCCGGTGCCGGTGTCGATCGCGTAGACGCCGAGCCGGGCGTCGAACTTGCGCTCCAGATCCTTCAACTCGGCGGTGAACGGGGTCGTCGCCGCCGCGATCGGGGTCGTCTTCACGGCGCGACGGGAGGACGAAGAGGCCGACGAGGCCTCGGAGCCGCCGTCCTGGCCGCAGGCGGCGAGCGGGAGGACGAGGGTGAGCGCGGCGAGCGCCCCGCGCAGGGCACGACGGGCATACGTGTGACGCGTGGTCTGCATGGTCCAGCCTCCTGGGTGGTCCGTGGTCATGAGTTCCTCTCGACCGGAGATCACCCTCACCGCCGGGCCACCATGCGGTCCAATACGCGAACGCGCCGTTCCATGCCGATTCGGCATGGGAGACGTGCCGTGGATCTGGCATAGGGTTCCGGCTGTGGATCTGGTGGGAGCGTGTCGTGCGTTCGTCAGCGTGAGCGAGCACGGCAGTTTCACCGTCGGGGCCGCCGCCGCCCGGATGTCCCAGTCGGTGGCCAGCCGTCGCGTCGCCGCCCTGGAGGAACGCTTCGGTGAGCCGCTGTTCGAGCGCACGTCGCGACGGGCCGTCCTCACCCCCTTCGGCCGGGACATGCTGCCGACGGCCCGGCAACTCGTGCAGGCGGCCGACGTGCTGCTGCACGAGGCGGAGGCCGCCAAGCGCAAGCCGTGGCGCCTCGCGGTGCCCGGCATCTGCTCCACCGCCGGGCTCGCCCGTCTCGTCGCCGAGGCACGCGGGCACGGCGTCACCCTCGACCTCCGTGTCGCGGGACCGGCGCAGCGCACGGAACTCCTGCACGCGCAGCAGGTGCGGGCCGCCCTCCTCGCGGTGGTGCCGGACGACGCGAGGTGGACCGTGCCGCTCGGGCTCGCCGGTGCCCGGGAGCCGGGCGTGAAGCGCGTCTACCTCGAAACGCTCCGGGTCGGCCGCGCCTCCTCCGGGCCCGCCCGCCGCGTCTGGATCCAGCCGGAGGACGACGTGCCGCACATCCGCGACCCGTTGACGCGCCTGCGCGACGCGGTCGGTCTGCGGCCCGCACAGCTCGTCGCCGCGCCCGACCTGACGACGGCGGCCGCCGAAGTCCTGTGCTCACAGGACCTGTTGCTGTGCTCCCCCGCCCAGGCCCGGGAACTCTCCCTGGTCTGGCGGCCCATCGGCGAGATCGCGATCGTCCGGGGCTTCGCCCTCGCCGCCGCCGGGGACGGCAATCCGGAGCTGATCGAGGCGCGCCTGGGCGACGCCGTCGCCCACTGTCTGGGCACCTCAGCCGACTCAGCGGACATCTCCGGAGCGGCCATTTCAGGAGTGGATATGCCAGGAGCGGACACTTTAGGAGGGGCCGGGACGTGAGCACCGAGGCGTTACTGCACGAGCTGCGCGGCCAACTGCGCGACGGCGGCCTGCACGGCTGTCTGCTCGTAAGGGACCTGCACACGGGCGAGGAACTGGGCATCGAGCCGGACACCCAGCTGCCGTCCGCGTCCCTCGTCAAGGTCCCGCTCGCCCTGGCGACGCTGGAGCGCGTCCGGCGGGGCGAGCTCGACGGAGCGATGCCCCTGGACGTGCCGCCCGGGCGGATCACCACGGCCGGCCCCATCGGGGTGAGCCGGTTCCGCCACCCGGCCCGGATCGCGGTCGACGACCTGCTCTACCTGAGCACGTGCCTGAGCGACAGCTACGCCGCCGACGCACTGTTCGGCCTCACGCCGCCCGCTCTGGTCGCCGAGACCCTCCACGAGCTGGGCCTGCGCGACATCACCGTGCGGCACACCATGAACGAGCTGATGGACACCCCCGTCGAACGCTTCGACGCCGCCGACGTCCATCTCGCCCACTCCCTCGCCATCGACGCCGGCACCAGCGGGCGCGGCCACCGGGTGCCGCAGCTCGACACCACCCGCGCCAACACCGGCAGCGCACGCGCCTGGGTCGAGCTGCTCCAGGCACTGTGGACGCCGTCGAAGATCCACCCCGAGGTGGCCGAGCGCGTACGCGACCTCATGGCCCACAACGTGCTCCGGCACCGCCTCGCCCCGGACTTCAGCTCCGACGCCACCACGTGGTCCTCCAAGACCGGCACGCTGCTGAACCTCCGCCACGAGATCGGTGTCGTCGAGCACGCCGACGGCCAGGCCTTCGCCATCGCCGCCCTCACGGAGTCACTCGTCCCGGCGAGCAGCCAGCCCGGTGCGGAAGCCCTCATGGCCCAGGTGGCGCGCTCACTGCGGGACCACCTGCGGCAGCTGTACTAGCCCGGCCCCGTCGGCCCGGACCCAGCCGCCGACCCGCCGGCCCACGTCGCCCACGTCGCCCACGTCGCCCACGTCGCCCACGTCGCCTACGGCCGGACCCTGATCACGGCCTCGTCGTTGGCGGGGTCCGGGTCGCGGCGGTCGGCGTCGTCCGCGTCCTCGATGGTCGCCGCGCCCTCCCCCGCTTCGCCCAGGCGCAGGGTGAACTCGAAGGTGCGGGAGTCGCCCGGCTCCAGCTCGCCCACGTCGCAGGTGTACGCGAAGCCGTTGCCCTCGCAGTAGGGCTCGTAGACGTCCTCGTCGATCGCCGTCATGGGCTGCTTCAGGACGGTCACCCCGAACGGCGGGCTGAACACCAGCTCGGCGGCGCGTCCGGGATTGCCGGGCCCGTTGTTGCGGACGGTGAGGCGGACCTTCCGCTCGTCGCCGGGCTTCCCTTTCAGGTCGACGTCGGAGACCTGGTAGTCGGAGCCGGTGTCGAGGGTGACGTCGGTGTGGGAGCCGCCCTTGACGAACGTGCCCTTCGCCTCCGCGCCCTCCGTCGGCTCCGCTTCGAGTGCCGGGCCGTCACCGGAGTCGCCACCGTCGGGTGCGACACCGTACTGCCCCGGACCCATGTCCAGCGCCCACGCCTCCTGGCCGAAGGAGCCGTACATCGTCGTCTCGGAGGCACGCAGCCGCACGGCGGGCCGGAGGACGACCGTCTCACCCGGCTCGATCCTCACGTCCGGGAACCGGCAGATCGCCATGTGGCCCCGCTGGGGCTCCGGGTAGCGGCAGTTGGAGTACCGCTGCGTGAAGCCCAGGCTCCCGTCGACGAGTTTGACGCCGAGGCCTTCGACGGGCACTTCGCCGGCGTTGCGGACGACGACGGGCGCGGTGATCCCGGAGCCCGGCCGGACGTCCTTGAACGGCTTGCCGGCGCGCACCTCGACCACGGGCTCGCCGACGACGACCTTCGTCCTGGCGGTGAGCTTCTTGCCGTCCTTGGTGGTGTAGGTGAACCGTACGACGCCCGTGTCCCCGGGTTCGGCGCCCTTGGCGGGCTTCGGGTAGACGCGGTCGAGGTCCGTCCAGCTGTCGTACGTGCCGTCGACCTCGCAGGTCACACGCACGGCGTCGCCCGTGCACCGGGGACCGCTCTTGCGCAGGCCCACGGTCTTGAGCCGTACGACACCCTCGGAGCCGCTCACGTCCACGGTGAGCCGGTGGTCGCGGTCATTGTGGGTGGACGCCTTGGTGTCCTCCGCCCGGAGGTAGAAGGGCGTCTTGTCGTGGGGGCCGGACTTGTCACCCGTGGGTCGCAGGTAGAAGACCTCGGGGGCCGAGATCCAGGGGTCCTTGCCGCCGGCGCCGGAGCACGCGGTGAGGGTGAGGAGGAGAGCGCTGGTGGCGAGGGCCGCGCCCGTCGAGTTCACCACTGTCCCGTTCCCTCCCTCCCGAGCTCATGGAGCAACCTACCGCCACCCCGCCCGTACAGATGTGCGGTCTCATGCCCCCGGTTCCGCCGGGCACCGGCTGATTCGAGCCATGTGGCGGAGCGCCGGAATAGCCCACGGCCCGGGACTCGCTGACGAGTAGGCGGAAGAGGCAGAAGAGGCGGAAACGACAACGGCGTCCGCGCCCCACCTGTTGGAGGAGATCCACATGGCCCTGACCCGCGAAGAGCGTGAGCAGTTCCTTGCCGAGCCGCACATCGCGGCGCTCTCGGTGGAGGCGGAGCCGGGACGGGCGCCGCTCACGGTGCCGATCTGGTACCAGTACGCGCCCGGCGGCGACATCTGGATCATGACCGGGCTCGACACCCGCAAGAACAAGCTGATCCAGACCGCGGGCCGGTTCTCCCTGATGATCGACCGGCTCGAACCCACCATCCGGTACGTGTCCGTCGAGGGCCCGGTGATCGACACGGTCCCCGCGACCATCGAGCAGCTCCGCGAGATCTCCGCCCGCTATCTCCCCGCCGAGAAGGTGGACGAGTACGTGGACTTCGCCTGGAAGGAACACGGCGAGCAGGTCGTCATCCACCTGCGTCCGGAGCGGTGGGTCTCGTCCGACCTGGGTACCGTCTGAGGTCCTGAGCCGGTGACAATCAGGGCATGGGAACGGAACTTCACGAACTGCTGAGGTCGCTGCGGGTGTGGGACCCGGAGGTCACCGAGCTGCCCTCCTTCGACCCGGCCACCGCACCCGCCTCCCCGCTGCCCCTGTTCTCCGCGTGGTTCGCTCAGGCGGTGGCGGCGGGGGAGACGGAGCCGCACACCATGTCGCTCGCCACGGCGGACGCGGAGGGCACACCGGACGTACGGACGGTCATGTTGCACGGCGCGGACGAGCACGGCTGGCACTTCGCCTCGCACGCGGGCAGCCGGAAGGGCCGGCACCTGGCCGCCCGGCCGTACGCGGCGCTCGGCTTCTACTGGCCCGCCCTGGGCCGCCAGGTGCGCGTGCGCGGCCGGGTGACGGTCGCCCCCGCCGAGGTCGCGGACGCCGATCTGCACGCCCGCTCCACGGGTGCGCTGGCCGCCGGACTCGTCGGCCGTCAGAGCGAAGTGCTGTCCTCGTACGAGGAGTTGGAGCGGGCCTCGGACGCCGCGTGGGAACGGGCGCGACGCGAGCCGGACTCGCCGGTGCCGTCGTGGACGGTGTACGTGCTCGCGCCGGACGAGGTGGAGTTCTTCCAGGGGGACGCGCGGCGACGGCACGTACGGCTCGACTACCGGCGTACGGAGGGTGGTTGGGTCAAGGAGCTGCTGTGGCCGTGAGCAGGTGCGCGGCGTAGTCCTCGCGTCCCCTCCCGCTCACTCCCCCTTTCCCTCCCCTTCCCCCGGCTCCGGGTCCGTGGCCAGACGGGCGTGCAGGTGGACGTCGCGGAAGGCGTCGTGACGGCCCGCGTCGAACATGGCGCCCCGGAGCGTGCCCTCGTACAGGAAGCCGCAGCGCTCGGCTATCCGGCAGGAGGCGTCGTGACCGAGGGCGTGTCCGAGTTCCAGGCGGTGCGTGCCCAGGTTGGTGAAGGCCCAGCGTGCGGCCAGGCGGAGGGCGCGGGTGGCGACGCCGTGGCCTCGGGCCTCGGGCAGGACCCAGTAGCCGACGCGGGCGGTCCGTATGAAGTGGTCGATGTCGTTGACGCCGATGTGCCCGAGCGGCGCCCCGGTGGCGGCGTCCGTGACGCAGTAGGACACGCACTTTCCCTCCGCGTCCCACTCGGCACGCAGCCGCAGCGACTCCCGCGCGTCCTCCATCCCGTCGACCAGCTTCACCGGGGTGTTCCACCGCCGGAACTCCGGGTCGGAGTTCCCGCGCAGCCATGTCTCGACGTCGGTGTCGCACTCGGCGTCCCACGGCCGTAACCGCAGGCCGTGGCCGCGCAGTTCGGGGGCCGGCGCCGAGGGGGTGGGTTGCGTCGGGAAGCGGGTCCGGTTTCTGGACCCGTGCTCGTTCTGCCTGTGAAGATCCGCCATCCGCCCATTCAAACGCTCACGGGAATCGGACTGCCGTCCGACCCCCGCCCGGCGGTCACCTCACCCCCGCGGCCGGAAGACCGGAACCGCCACCTCCCCGGCACCCCGGGCCTCTCCCCCTTGCCCGCCCTCCCCGGCCTCGCCCGCGCCCCTCACCCCCCGGAACGTCACCTCCAGCTCCATCCCCACCCGCAGTTCGCCCTCCGCGCACTCCACGACCTCCGTCATCATGCGGGGCCCCTCGGCGAGGTCGACCACGGCGGCGACGTACGGGGTGCGCTCGCCGAAGGGCGGGAGGTCGTTGCGGTGGACGACGGACCAGGTGTAGAGCGTGGCCCGGCCGCTCGCGGACTCCCACGTCACGTCCTCGCTCCAGCAGTGGGGGCAGAACTCGCGCGGGTAGTGGTGGGCGCGCCCGCAGTCACCGCAGTGGCGCAGGAGCAGGCGGCCCTCGGCGGCGGCGTCCCAGTACGGGCGGGTGAAGGCGTCCACCTGGGGAAGGTCGAAGCGCGCTCCCGCCGGGCCGCTCACTGGAACAGCCCCAGCGCGTCGTCGAGCGACCACGTCTGCCACGCCATCCCGAACAGAGCGACCACCGAGATCAGCGCCATCATCGAGTTCTGCCCCTGCTCGGCCCAGTCGTGGATCATGAGGACGAAGTAGACGAGGTTGAGCAGCAGCCCGCCGACGAGCGCGAGGGGCGTCAGGAACCCGAGGATCAGGCCCAGGCCCAGGGCGAGTTCGGCGTACGCGACGACGTACGCCATCGTGCGCGGGCGGGGCGCGACGACGACGTCGAAGCCGCCGCGCACCGCGTTCCACCGGTGCTTCGCCGCGATGCCCGCCGCCCAGGTGATGCCGCCGCCCTCGAACCACGTCTTCTTGTCCTTGTGACGCCAGCTCTCCAGCCACCACAGTCCCAGCCCGATGCGCAGCACGGCGAGCCACTCCGCACCGGTGAGCCAGATCGTGTCCATGGACTCCCCTGCCGCCGAAGGAATCTGACGGTACGTCAGTTCAGCGCATGGGGCGTGCGTACGCAAGAGGCGTCGCCACGCGGGCGTCCGGCCCGCCCGTCCGTCCGACCGTCCGACCGACCGTCCGACCGACCCACCCATCCGACCCACCCATCCGGCCCGTCCGTCCGGCCGGCCCGTCCGTCCGGCCCGTCCGTCCCGCGCCGCCGGGAGCCGCCGGGAGCCGCGTCGACCGTACGCCTCCCGCAACCCCTCACAACCGGTCCGTCTACGCCACCGGTCCCACCCACTCCTCCTACAGCCGTGATCAATCCGCAACCAATTCCGGGCTTGACCGAGACCCATCAAGTGAGCATGCGAATACGCTCGGGCGCATGGCCGACTCCACCACGTCCACCGACTCCACCGACTCCACCGAGCCCGACGGGGCCGGCGAGCCCGACGGGGCCGACGGCTCCGCGAGCCGCGCGCGTGCCGCCGTGGAGCCGGTCCGTCGCGATCGTCCCGTGTACGTCATCGGCGGCGGGCCGGGCGGACTCGCCGCGGCGTACGCCCTGCGGGCCCAGGGGGTCCGTGCCGTCGTACTGGAGAAGTCCGACCGGGTCGGCGCGTCGTGGCGGGGCCACTACGACCGGCTGCACCTGCACACGACCCGGCGTCTGTCGGGGCTGCCCGGGCTGGCGATGCCGCGCCGGTTCGGCCGCTGGGTGGCGCGGGACGACGTGGTGCGGTACCTGGAGAAGTACGCCGAGTACCACGAGCTGGAGGTCGTCACCGGCGTCGAGGTCTCGCGTGTGGAGGCGGCGGCCGACGGCAGCGGCTGGCTGCTGCGGGCCACCGGCGGGCGCGAGCTGACCGGCAGCGCGGTCGTCGTCGCCACCGGCTACAACCACACGCCCCACCTGCCCGACTGGCCCGGCCGCGAGGACTACACCGGCGAACTCCTCCACGCCGGCGCGTACCGCGACCCGGCGCCCTACGCCGGCCGCGACGTCCTCGTCGTCGGCGTCGGCAACACCGGCGCCGAGATCGCCGTCGACCTGGTGGAGGGCGGGGCCTCGCGCGTACGGCTCGCGGTGCGCACCGCCCCGCACATCGTGCGCCGCTCCACGGCCGGCTGGGCCGCCCAGTTCTCCGCCATCGCCGTACGGCACCTGCCGGTCGCCCTCGTCGACCGCCTCGCCCGGCCGATGGCCAGGCTGAGCGTGCCCGACCTGTCGGCCCACGGCCTGCCCCGGCCCGACACCGGGCTGTACTCGCGCGTCAACGCGGGCTCCATCCCCGTCCAGGACG
The DNA here is from genome assembly GCF_040704615.1 of Streptomyces sp. NPDC046862. Classification (NCBI taxonomy): domain Bacteria; kingdom Bacillati; phylum Actinomycetota; class Actinomycetes; order Kitasatosporales; family Streptomycetaceae; genus Streptomyces; species Streptomyces sp. NPDC046862. Next base: position 103,229 of record NZ_JBEYXP010000009.1, read on the forward strand.
TCGGCCTCATCGACGCCGTACGCAAGGGCCGGGTCGAGATCGTGGCCGCGGTGGAGGGCTTCGAGGACGGCAAGGTGGTCCTCGCCGACGGCAGCCGTGTCGAGCCCGAGGCCGTGGTCGCCGCCACCGGGTACCGACGCGCCCTGGAGGGTCTCGTCGGCCACCTCGGTGTCCTCGACGAGCGCGGCAAGCCCGTCGTCCACGGCGCCCGCACCCCGAAGAACGCCCCCGGCCTGTACTTCACCGGTTTCACCAACCCCATCAGCGGCATGCTGCGCGAAATCGCCCTCGACGCCCAGAAGATCGCCAAGGTGGTCGTCCGCCGGGGCGGCGTGGAGCGGACCCAGGCCCGCGCCTGAGCCCAGCCCCCGGGGCCCCTCAGCCCCCGAGCGGTTCCGCCAGCCGTCGCAGCAGGCCCGCGACCAGTGCCGTCTGTGCGGGCACCGTGTCGGGGTAGACGAACTCGCCCTGGGCGTGGGCGCCGTCGCCGACCGCGCCCAGGCCGCACAGCACGGGCAGTCCGAGCGCGGCCACGAAGTTGGCGTCGCTGGCACCGCCCACGGAGGTGTCGGGCAGGTCGCCGCGGCCCTGTTCGCGGGCGACCTCTCGGGCGAGGCCGAGGAGGGGGGCGGAGGCTGCGTTGAGGGTCATCGGCGGCCGGTTCCAGTCGTGCTCGATCGCGACGCGAACGCGGGGGTCGCTGACCGCGATGGCGTCGAGTTCGGCGTCGACGCGGTCCTGTTCGGCCTGGCTGCCGACCCGGATGTCGATGCTCGCGGTGGCGTGCCCGGCGACGACGTTGGTCCCGGAACCGCCCTTGACGAGGCCAACGTTGATCGTGGTGCCCCTGTCGGGCGCGGCGACGCGCGCCGCCGCGACCACGAACTCGGACAGCGCGGTGATCGCGCTCGCCCCGTCCTGGGGCGCGAGCCCGGCGTGCGCCTCGACACCGGTGACCGTGACCTCGAAGATCCCGGTGCCCTTGCGGCCCGTCTTGACCGCACCGTGCGCGGTCGGCTCCAGCACCAGTGTCACGTCGGCCTTCTGCGCGACCTCCTCGATCACCGGGCGCGAGGACAGGGAGCCGATCTCCTCGTCGCCGTTGAAGAGGAAGGTGACGGTGGGCACGGGGGCGCCGCTCTCCCTGGCCAGCTTCAGGGCCCAGATCCCCTGCGCGAGGCCGGTCTTCATGTCGAAGATGCCCGGTCCGCCGAGCTTCTCCCGGCCGTCGCCGGACGCCTCGGGCTGCTCCCATCCGGCGAGCGTGCCGGTCGGCCATACGGTGTCGTAGTGGCCGACGAGCGCGACATGGCCGGGGGCGGTGCCGGTGTAGGTCAGGGTGAGGGTGTCTCCGCAGGCGCCGCCGGGGTGGCGGTGCTCGCGGTCCGGCTGCCCGAGCCGGTGAACGGCCGTCTCCCGCAAGGCGTCCAGGCCCGCGGCGAGGGCGGGCAGGTCGTAGCTGCTGGTCTCGTGACGGACGAGCGTCAGGATGTCGGCGACGATCTCGGACGCGACGTCCTGGGCGCGGGCGGTGAGGGGGGCGACGGGTGCGGGTGATGCGGTCATGATCTGCTTTCTCGTGGGGGCGAGTGGGGGGGGCGGAGAGGTGGCGTCAACTGACGCCGAAGGGAATGCCGAGCAGGTACCAGGCCACGAAGAACGCGACCCAGGCGACCCACACGACGGCGGCGATCGGGATCGTGAAGGAGGCGAGGGTGCCGATGCCCGCGGACTTCTTGTGCTGCTGGATGAAGCCCAGCGCCATCGCGAAGTACGGGCTCATCGGGGTGACGCAGTTGGTGACCGAGTCGGCGACGCGGTAGACGGCCTGGGTGGTCTCGGGCTCGATGCCGATGAGCATCAGCATGGGCACGAGGACCGGCGCGGCCAGCGCCCACAGCGCGGAGCCACTGGTGATGACCAGGTTCATGAACGTGATCAGCACGGCGATGCCGACCAGTACCGTCCAACCGCTCAGATGCAGGTCCTTCAGGGTCTCGGCGCCCTCGATGGCGATGACGTTGCCGATGTTCGTCCACTTGAAGTACGCGAGGAACTGGGAGATCGCGAAGAAGAGGACGAGGATCGGGGCGAAGGTGCGGGTGCCCTCGGCCAGCGCGTCGACGATGTCGCGGGCGGCGCGGAAGGTCCCGGTCATCCGGCCGTAGACCCAGCCGAGCAGGGTGAAGAACAGGCACAGGACCAGCGACATGCCCGTGATCAGCGGGGATTCGACGATGGAGCCGCCCTTGCCGCGCAGCGGTGACGCCGGCGGGATCACGGCCGCCGCCAGGAGCGCGACGAAGCCGAGCGCGACCAGCCCGGTCACGCGCAGCGCGCGGCGCTGCTCCGGGGTGACCTCGATCGCCTTCAGTTCGGCGGAGTTCAGCGCGGCGACCGGCTCGTCGGGGTCCAGGTCCGAACGCCTGGCGATGACCTTGTCGACGACGAGTGTGATCACCAGGGCCACCAGGACCGACGAGGCGAGCCCGAAGAAGTAGTTCGCCACCGGGGTGACCACATAGTCCGGGTCGATCGTGTGGGCGGCGGCGGTGGAGATCCCCGACAGCAGTACGTCGGTCGTGGTGAGCGCCGGCGAGGCGTCGTAGCCGGCGGAGATGGAGACGTACGCGACGATGCAGCCGAGCACCGGACTGCGGCCCGCGGCGCGGTAGACGAGCGCCCCGAGCGGGATGAGGGTGACGTACGCGGCGTCGCCGGCGACATGGGCGACCATCGCCGTCATCGACAGCGCGAAGGTCAGGTACCTGCCGGGCACCCGCGCGACCATGCGGCGCAGCATGGTCGTGAACAGCCCGCTCGCCTCGGCGACGGCGATGCCGAAGCCCACGACGAGGATCGTGGCGAGCGGCGGGAAGGTCGCGAAGTTCTCGACGGCCCCCTCGACCATCATCGTGAGCCCCGCCTTGCTGAGCAGGCTCTGCACCTCGATGGTCTCGTCGGTCCCGGGATGCACGGTGCTGACGCCGGCCGCCGCCAGTGCCGCACTGAGGACGATGACGACACCCGCGAGGATCCAGAACAGCCAGAACGGATTGGGCAGTTTGTTGCCGACCTTCTCGATCGCCGCGAAACCACGGAACGCGGCGCGCAGGACTCTTGAGGGTGGCTCGGTCGGCTGGGGCTCGGTCGCGGTGGCACTCATGGGTACCTCTTCGTGCATCTGAGGGATGTTCCTGCGAACAATGGCATCATGGTGAGAGATTCTCTAGACCTAGGATGTAACAGTGGGATTAACCGGCAGTCTAAGGTGGGGCACCATGACCCGCCCTCTCCTCGACGAGCTCGACCGGCGCCTCATCGGGGCCCTGCACCTGGCGCCCCGCGCCACCTGGGACGACTTCGGCGCGATCCTCTCCGCCGACGCCAGCACCCTCAAACGCCGCTACGACCGGCTGCACGAGGCCCGGATGCTCCGCGTGATCGGGCAGGCCGACTGGGGCATGCACTCCACCGCGATGCCGGTCCACGTGTTCCTGGACATCACCGGCGAGACCCCGCTCGCCGTCCTCGACCGGCTCCGCACCCTGCCCCACCTCCAGCTCCTGGGGCAGATCTCCGGCGACTACCCGCTCTACGCCGTCGTGCACGCCCCTTCGGAGGCGGCCACCAGCGAGGCGATCGACCGGATGTTCTCCATCCCCGGCGTCCGCCGCGTCAACGTGCTGCCCGCGCTCAGCACCCTGCGCCGGGGCATCGCCTGGGACCCCCAGTTCCTCACCGGGAGCGAACGGGCCGACCTGCTGAAACTGACCGGCCCCCGCCCCGAGGGCACCGCGACCGCCACACCCCCCGCCAAACCCCTCAGCGAGGCCGAGCGCACCGTCGTCGCCCAACTGCTCCAGGACGGCCGCGCCTCCGCCGCGAGCATCGGGCGAGCCGCCGGCCTGGCCACCTCCACCGCGCACCGCGTCGTCCGCCGGGTCCTCGACGAACGATGGGTCCAGCCGCGACTGGAGATCGTGTCGGAGTGGCTGGGCTTCCAGACGCCGTTCGTGCTGCGCCTGCGCGTCGCCCCCGGCGCGACCCCCGACGTCATGCGCCACATCGACCAGCTCCCCCAGACCCGGCTCGCCGCCCACGTCGCCAGCGACATGTCCGTCCTGTGCACCGGCCTGGTCACCGACCGCTCCGCACTGGCCGCGTTCATCGACAACGAGCTGGCCCAGGTCCCCGGCCTCCTCACCGTCAGCGTCGACGTGATGCTCGCCGAACCGCGCCGCTACTGGCTGGACCGGGACCTGACCTCGGGTCTCGGCGAGTTCCACGCGCCGAAGCTGCTCTGACCCCTTCGCCTTCCGGTTCCACCCCCGTCCGGTGTTCCAGCGACGCGTGGGGCGGGTACGAAACATGTGCCCGCCATGTACGCGCCCCGCCACGCACACGCACCACCGTGTACGCGCCCCGCCATGCACACGCACCACCGTGTACGCGCCCCGCCATGCACACGCACCACCGTGTACGCGCCCCGCCATGCGCACGACCGCTCCTCCGCGTGGGCGACCGCCGGGCTCCCGCACCTCTCCCGTGCACGACTGTTCCTGACGCCGCGTCAGTTCAGTAACCTGTGAGTAATCTGACACTGCGTCAGCTAATTGGCTGTCACACAGGAGCGGGCGGACCGATGCTTGGATCAACCCACGGCACCCTCACCACCGACTCCCGCCGGGCCCGGGTCATCGCCTGCGGCGAGCAACCCTCCCCCGTCGTGCACGGCAGGCCCGCCGCGACCGACGACCTCGACGTCAGCGGGCGCCCGCTGTACGCCGACGTCCCCGATCTCGACCGCTTCTTCCGCCCCGAAACCGTGGCCGTCGTCGGCGCCTCGGACGCGGAGGGACGACCGAACACCGGTATCACTCGGCAACTGATCGCCTGGGCCGAGCGGGTCGGCGCCCGGCTGCACCCGGTGCACCCCACGCGTCCGTCCGTCTTCGGCATCCCCTGCGCTCCTTCCGTCGCCCACCTGCCCGAGCAGGTGGATCTCGCCGTACTGCTGGTCGCCGACCCCCTTCCCGTGATCGAGGAACTCGCCGAGACCAAGGTGAAGTTCGCCGTCGCCTTCGCCTCCGGGTTCGCGGAGACGGGTACGGAGGGCGCGGCCGCACAGGAGCGGCTCGCCGCCGCCGTCGCCCGCTCCGGGCTGCGGCTGCTCGGCCCGAACACCAACCTCAACGCCTTCGAGCGGTTCCGGGACGACCTGGACGGGCCGGCCATCGCGCTCATCACCCAGTCCGGTCACCAGGGCCGCCCCGTCTTCGCCCTCCAGGAGCTCGGCATCCGCCTCTCCCACTGGGCCCCCACCGGCAACGAGGCCGACCTGGAGACCGCCGACTTCATCTCCTACTTCGCCGAGCAGCCCGAGGTGGGCGCCATCGCCGCCTACGTGGAGGGCCTGAAGGACGGCCGCGCCTTCCTGCTCGCCGCCGACCGGGCCGCCCGGCGCGGCGTACCCGTCGTCGCCGTCAAGGTCGGCCGCACCGAGACCGGCGCCCGCACCGCCGCCTCACACACCGGCAAGCTGACCGGCGCCGACGCGGTGGTGGACGCGGCCATGCGCCAGTTCGGGGTGATCCGGGTGGACGGGCTGGACGAACTCCAGGACACCGCCACCCTGTTGGCGCGGGCACGCCGCGTGGGTGCCTCCCGCCAGGACGCCTCCGAGCAGGGCACCGCGGGCGGCCGGACCCGGACATCCGACCCGGCCGCCGACGGGGTCGTCGTCTATTCGATCTCGGGCGGCACGGGCGCGCACTTCGCCGACCTGGCAACCGAGGCGGGACTCCACCTTCCTCAGCTGTCGGAGGCCAAGCAGGCCGAGCTGCACCAGTGGATACCCGAGTACCTGAACGTGGCCAACCCCGTCGACAACGGCGGGCACCCGGTGGGCGACTGGCGCGGGCGGAAGATCATCGACGCGATCCTCGACGACCCGGACGTGGGAGTGCTGATCTGTCCCATCACCGGGCCCTTCCCTCCGATGAGCGACAAGCTCGCGCAGGACCTCGTGGACGCGGCGGAGCAGACGGACAAGCTGGTGTGTGTGGTGTGGGGCTCGCCGGTGGGCACCGAGTCCGCGTACCGGGAGACGCTGCTCGGCTCGTCCCGCGTCGCGACGTTCCGCACCTTCGCCAACTGCATCACGGCCGTCCGCGCCCACCTCGACCACCAGCGGTTCACCGACTCGTACCGCTCGCCCTTCGACGAGGCGCCCCGCAGCCCCTCGCCCTCCTTCCGCAAGGCGCAGGCGCTGATGCGGCCGGGGCAGCAGCTGAGCGAGCACGCGGCGAAGCAGCTGCTGCGGGCGTACGGCATCCGTGTCCCCCGGGAGCAGTTGGTGACCAGCGCCGCCGCGGCCGTGCGGGCGGCGAGCCTGGTCGGCTACCCCGTGGTGATGAAGGCGTCCGGCGCGCGGATCGCCCACAAGACGGAGCTCGGACTGGTGAAGATCGGGCTGACCTCGGCCAGCCAGGTGCGCGACGCCTATCGCGAGCTGACCGACATCGCGCGCTACGAGGGCATCTCGCTCGACGGGGTGCTGGTGTGCCAGATGGTCGAACGGGGCGTGGAGATGGTCGTGGGCGTCACGCACGACCGGCTCTTCGGGCCTACGGTCACGGTCGGGCTCGGTGGGGTGCTGGTGGAGGTCCTGCGCGACTCCGCCGTGCGTGTGCCCCCCTTCGGCGAGGACCAGGCCCACGCCATGCTCACCGAACTGCGCGGGCGGGCCCTGCTGGACGGGGTGCGCGGGGCTCCCCCGGCCGACGTGGACGCCCTGGTCGAGGTCGTGCTCCGCGTGCAGCGCATGGCCCTGGAGCTCGGGGACGACATCGCCGAGCTGGACATCAACCCGCTGATGGTGCTCCCCCGCGGGCAGGGCGCCGTGGCGCTGGACGCGCTGGCGGTGTGCCGCTGAGCGCGGCCACCACCGGCCCACGACGCCCCTCACTCCCCGTACACAACGGAGCATCCACATGTCCGACTCCCCCCTCGAACCTCCCGAAAAATCCCGTGACTCATTGATACTGCACGCCACTGACAACGCCGTCTCGTGGATCACCCTCAACCGCCCCGAGGCGATGAACGCCCTCACCCCCGACCAGCGGGAACGGATCATCCGGCTGCTGGCCCAGTCGTCCGCGGACCCGGCCGTACGAGCCGTCGTCATCACCGCGACCGGCCGCGGCTTCTGCGCGGGCGCGGACCTGCGCGGCACGTCCGGCACCGGCACACCGCCGCCCGAACGCGTCCCCGGCGACGTCGCCCGCACGATCCGGCTCGGCGCCCAGCGCCTGATCGCCGCGGTGCTCGACTGCGAGAAGCCGGTGATCGCGGCGGTGAACGGCACCGCGGCCGGCATCGGCGCACACCTGGCGTTCGCCTGCGATCTGGTGCTGGCGGCCGAACCGGCGCGCTTCATCGAGGTGTTCGTACGGCGCGGCCTCGTGCCGGACGGCGGCGGCGCGTACCTCCTGCCCCGGCTGGTCGGTCCCCAGCGGGCGAAGGAGCTGATGTTCTTCGGCGACGCGCTGTCGGCGGCGGACGCGGAACGGCTCGGGCTCGTCAACCGCGTCGTCGCGCCGGAGGAGCTGGAGAAGACGGCCCGCGAGTGGGCCGAACGCCTCGCCACCGGCCCCACCCGCGCCCTCGCCCTGACCAAGCAGCTCGTGAACGCGTCCCTCGACACCGACCGCGCCACCGCCTTCGCCGCCGAGGCCGCCGCCCAGGAGATCAACATGACGACGGCCGACGCGAACGAGGGCGTGGCGAGCTTCGTGGAGCGCCGTACACCTCGGTACGAGGGGCGCTGACGCCCGGGGGGAAGGACGTACGGGCCACACGTACGGGCCAGGTACGGGCCAGGTACGGGCCACGTATGGGCCACGTATGGGCCACGTACGGGGCTTCACTTCTGACGACCCGTCAGGTTCAATGCCGGTGTGATGGGAAGCGCAGGGATGGCGGCCGCCGCCGTCCGGTACCTGAGGTCCACAGAGGCTCCCACGGCCGTGGGGCCCCTCGAAGCGTTGCCGCGCCCCCGGTTGAGGTGTGTGCGGGAGGACGAGCGGGCGCCGGCGGACCCGGCGGAGTTCCGGCGGGTGCTGGGGAGCTTCGCGACGGGGGTGACCGTGATCACCGCGCCGGCACCCCCTGGCGACGGCGCGGCCGGCCCCGCCGGGTTCGCCTGCCAGTCCTTCTCCTCCCTCTCCCTCGACCCGCCGCTGGTCGCGTTCATGGTCGGCCGTACGTCGACGACCTGGCCGCGCATCGCCCGCGCGGGCGTCTTCTGCGTGAACGTGCTGGCAGCCGATCAGGGTGGGTTGTGCCGAGGGTTCGCGGTGAGCGGAGCCGACAAGTTCGCGGGGGTGGCCTACGACGCGGCGCCCGCCACGGGTTCCCCGCGTCTCGCCGGAGCCGCCGCCTGGATCGACTGCGGGATCCACGCCGTGCACACGGGTGGGGACCACCTGATCGTGGTCGGGAGGGTGGAGACCCTCGGCACGACCGGCGAGACGGACGTTCCTCCGCTGCTGTTCCACCGCGGGCGGTTCGGCGGATTCACGGGCGGCTGACAGCGCGGTCCGGCAGGAGTTCCTCCGCCCGGCACGGCGGCGCGTCGGCCGACGGGTACGGGGTCACTGGAGGGAACGGGAGCGCCGGTGCGCGGCCACGCGTTCGCGTGGCCGCACTGGCCCAACTCCTGCGGTCGCCCGCGTAGCCACCTCGCCCCGGGTCAGACCGCCACCGCCACCCGCCCCACCGGCCGCCGCCGGATCACCAGGGACATCAGCGCCGCCACCGCGCACAGTGCGCCCGAGGCGTACCAGACGACGTCGTACGAGCCGAAGGTGTCCCGGGCCATGCCGCCGAGGAAGGCGACGAGGGCGGCGCCGACCTGGTGGGAGGCGAGGACCCAGCCGAAGACGATGGCGCTGTCGTCGCCGTAGTGCTCGCGGCACAGCGCGAGGGTCGGCGGGACCGTGGCGACCCAGTCGAGGCCATAGAAGACGATGAAGAAGATCATCGGCGGCTGGACGCTCGGGGACACCAGCAGCAACGGCAGGAAGAGCAGCGAGAGCCCGCGGAAGGCGTAGTAGATCGCGAGCAGTCGGCGCGACTCGAAGCGGTCGGTGAACCAGCCGGAGGCGATGGTGCCGAGGACGTCGAAGACGCCGATGACCGCGAGCAGCGAGGCCGCCGTCGTGATGGGCATGCCGTGGTCGTGGGCGGCGGGCACGAAGTGGGTCTGGATCAGGCCGTTGGTGGAGGCGCCGCAGATCGCGAAGGAGCCGGCCAGCAGCCAGAACGGGCCGGTGCGCATCGCCGAGACGAGGACGGTCACCGCGCGCCGGGCGGCCCCGGGCACGGGCGCGGGCTTCTCGACGAACTCCTTCGCCCCGTATGGCTTCAGGCCCACGTCGGCCGGGTGGTCCCGCAGGAGCAGCCATACGAAGGGGACGACGGCGAGCGCGGCGAGGGCGACCGTGACGGCGGCCGGGCGCCAGTCGTGCTTCTCGACGATCCAGGACAGCAGCGGCAGGAAGATCAGCTGGCCGGAGGCGGAGGCCGCGGTGAGGATGCCGGTGACCAGGCCGCGCCGCTCGGTGAACCAGCGGTTGGTGACCGTGGCGGCGAAGGCCAGCGCCATGGAGCCCGAGCCCAGGCCGACCAACAGGCCCCAGCAGAGCATGAGTTGCCAGGCCGCGGTCATCCACACGGTGACGCCCGAGCCGAGGGCGATCACGGTCAGGGCGACCGCGACCACCCGGCGGATACCGAACCGGTCCATCAGCGCCGCGGCGAACGGGGCCGTCAGCCCGTAGAGCGCAAGGTTGATCGAGACGGCCGCGCCGATCGTGCCGCGTGACCAGTCGAACTCCTGGTGCAGGGGGTCGATGAGCAGGCCGGGCAGGGAGCGGAAGGCCGCGGCACCGATGATCGTCACGAAGGTCACGGCCGCGACGAACCAGGCGCGGTGGACGCGGGTGCGCGACGGCCGGGTGGGCTGAATGTCCTCGGGGGTAGCGATGGTCTCCGTTGTCTGCGTCACGCCATAGAGCTTCCGTCCTGCGGCGACGTCCATCGAGTGGCCGGAAGGACAGCATTCGCTAGGATCGGGCCATGAGCAGCTCACGGGAGTTCCGTCCGCACCGGGTCGTCGTCCTCGCCCTCGACGGACTGCTGCCCTTCGAACTCGGCATCCCGCACCGCATCTTCGGCCGCCCCAAGGACGCCGCGGGACGGCATCTGTACGAGGTCGTGACCTGCTCGATCCGGCCGCCCGGCCCGGTGTGGACGGACGCGGACTTCGCCATCCAGGTCGAACACGGACCCGAGGCGCTGGGCACCGCCGACACGGTCGTCGTCCCGGCGTCGTACGAACTCGGGCCCGTGTTCGAGCAGGGCGTGCTGACCGACGAGCTGGCCGCCGCCCTCGCTCACATCAGGCCCGGCACCCGGCTCGCCTCCATCTGCACCGGGGTGTACGTGCTCGCCGCCGCCGGCCTCCTCGACGGCCGTCCCGCCACCACGCACTGGGCCGACGCCGAGCGCCTGCAGCGGCTGTTCCCCCGGGTCGAGGTCGACCCGGACGTGCTGTATGTCGACGACGGCGATGTGCTGACCTCCGCGGGCGTCGCGGCCGGCATCGACCTGTGCCTGCACATCGTGCGCCGCGACCACGGCGCTGCCGTCGCCAACGACGTGGCCCGGCGCACGGTCGTACCGCCGCACCGTGACGGCGGGCAGGCTCAGTACATCGAGCGCCCGGTCCCGGACCCGCAGGCGGCGACCACGACCACTGCCCGTGCCTGGGCGCTGGGCCGTCTGCACATGCCGATCCAGCTCCGGGACATGGCCGCGCAGGTGTCCATGTCAGTACGTACGTTCACCCGACGCTTCCGCGAGGAGACCGGCGTCAGCCCCGGCCAGTGGCTCGCCCAGCAGCGGGTCGAGCGCGCCCGCCATCTGCTGGAGTCCAGCGACCTGTCCATCGACCAGGTGGCCCACGACGCCGGATTCGGCACCGCCCAGTCGATGCGGCAGCATCTGCAGGCGGCGCTAGGAGTCACTCCGACCGCGTATCGGCGCACCTTCCGCGCCGGGGGCGGGCACGACCGGCCCGTCGGCAGCGAGAACTCCCGTTTCATCAGCGAGAAAGGCCGTGTCGACAGCCGGAGTTGAGCGTGTGGCGGAGGCCGTCGCCAGCCTGCGCTCCCCGAGCGCGCCGATCGCCGTGAGCGCCAGCGTGAGGCCGACGCCCGCGAGGATCGCCGTCGACGGCGCGACGAAGTTCAGCAGGGCCCCCGCGAGGGAGCCCGTCGCCGCGTAACCCGCGCCGGCGGCCGCGTACATCACCGAGTACCCGGCGGCCAGGGCGCTCGGCGGGAGCACCGCGCCCAGGGAGAGGTTGCGCGTGGTCATCGCGCCGGCCTGGAGGGCTCCGGCGAGGACGAGCGCGCCCGCCATCCACGCCGTGCCGGGTATGAGGGCGACCAGCGTCACGCACACCGAGACGCCGCACATCAGCACCACGCTCCGGGTGCGCAACTGGCCCGGCCAGGAGCGCAGGCCGTACAGGAACGCGCCCGCCGCCGCGCCCACGGACATCCCGGCGAGCAGCGGCCCCGACCAGCCGACGCCCGTGCCGCGCTGTTCCAGGAGGGCGGGCAGCATGAGTTCGGCCAGGCCGAGGACGCAGAGGGAGGCCGCGCCCGTGACGTACACCGGCCACGCCCCGGCCAGGACACGCAGCATCGACGTGCCGTCGCGGTCCGTCTCCTCCGCGTCCCAGCCCGCGGGCAGCAGCCACAGACCTCCGACGGACGCGCCCATCAGGGCGGCGGCGAGCAGCAGCGGGGCCGCGGGGGCGACGTTCAGCGCGAGACCGGTGACCGCGGCCGGGGACAGGGCCCATATGCCGGACACCAGCATCGACTCCGTGGACAGGGCCTGGGCGACGGCCCGCTTCGGGACGATGACCGTGAGCAGGGCGCGGAGGCCTCCGGTGGACGCGGCGGGGGCGGCGCCCGCGAGGAAGGCGAACGCGGCGAGTACCACCGGGTGGGCGGTCGGCAGCAGGCCGAGGCCCGCGAAGCCGGCCGCGCCCGCGGTGAGGCCCGCGGCGAGTTGGGGGCGGGCTCGCTCCGGGCGTGTGCGCATGCCCAGCAGGGGGGCGCCGATGATCTCACCTATGACGTACGCCGCCGCCAGTGCCGCGCCCAGGCTGTAGCCGCCCGGGCGTTCGCGGACCAGGAAGACCAGGGCGAGGGGGGCCATCGCGACGGGCATGCGCGCGGCGACGGACACCACTGCCCAGGTCAGGACCTGCTTTGAGGCGACGTCTCGGTAGGTCATGTCTCGACGGTAGGTGACGGGGCTGACAGTGCCCCAGGGGATTTCGGGCCTGTGGGGGCGTTGGGGGACTTGGGGGCTGCGGGTTGCGGGCTGCGGGCTGCGGGCTGCGGGCTGCGGGCTGCGGGCTGATTTTCCTCGCCCCCGCCGCCCCTACCCGTCCCATCCTCCAGGGGCTCCGCCCCTTCGACCCCGTTCCGGGGGCCAGCCCCGGGCCCCCACTCCTCAAACGCCGGAGGGGCTGGAGAGGGCGGGGCGGGGCGGCGCTGAAATCTCCCGGCCGGGGGCCGCGCTTTCAGGGGCGCGGGGAACTGCGCGACCAGCCACACTCAACCCGCAGCCAACCCACCCACCCGGGGGCACCCTCAAAACGTCAACACCGCCCGCGCCACCCTCCCCTCCCTCGCGTCCTGCGCCGCCTTCTCGAAGTCCTCCACGGGATACGTCGCCGTCACCAACTCGTCGAGCAGCAGCCGCCCTTCGCGGTACAGCTCGGCGTACAGGGCGATGTCCCGCTGGGGGCGCGAGGAGCCGTAGCGGCAGCCGAGGATGGACTTGTCCAGGTACATGGACGACACCCGGAACGACGCCTCGGCCGTCGCGGGCGGCACCCCGAGCAGCACCGCCTGACCGTGGCGGTCGAGAAGGTCGACGGCCTGGCGGATGAGTTCGACACGGCCGACGCACTCGAAGGCGTGGTCCGCACCCGTGGGAAGGATCTCCCGCACGCCCTCCGTCGACGTCAGGAAGTGGGTCGCGCCGAAACGGCGGGCCACCGCCTCCTTGTCCGGATTCGCGTCCACCGCCACGATCCGCAGCGCCCCGGCTATCCGGGCCCCCTGAAGGACGTTGAGGCCGATGCCCCCCGTCCCGATCACCACGACGCTGTCACCGCGGTCCACCCGCGCGCGGTTCAACGCCGCCCCCACGCCCGTCACCACGCCACAGCCGATCAACGCGGCCGACGTCAGCGGGATGTCGGTGGGGATCCGGACCGCCTGCACGGCCTTGACCACCGTGCGTTCCGCGAAGGCCGAGTTGCTCGCGAACTGGTACAGCGGCCCCTCGTCCCGCGTGAACGGCCGGCCCGGCCTGCCGATCGCACTCCGGCACATCGTCGGCCGGCCACGGTCGCAGTCGGCGCAGGCACCGCAGTTCGCGAGCGTGGACAGCGCCACGTGATCCCCCGGCCGGACGTGCGTGACGCCCTCGCCCACCGCTTCCACGACCCCCGCGCCCTCATGGCCGAGCACCACGGGAGTGGGGAAAGGTATGGTCCCGTCCACCACCGACAGGTCGCTGTGGCACAGGCCGGCCGCCGCGATCGCGACCCGCACCTCGCCGGGTCCCGGGTCCCGTACCTCCAAGTCGTCGACCACCCGCACCCGTTCACCGTCGAAGACCACGCCTCGCATCGCAACCAACCCCCTTCAGCCCTTCGGCTCCTTCGGCAGGCCGAGCACCCGCTCGGCGATGATCGTGCGCTGGACCTCGTCCGAACCGCCGTAGATGGTGTCGGCCCGAGAGAACAGGAACAGATGCTGGAGCGCGTCGAGTTCGTAGGGCTGCTCGGGCGACCAGTCCCGTGGGCCCACGGCCGCCCGCGCGCCCCGTACCAGCACCGCCAGTTCCCCGAGCCGCTGGTGCCAGCCGCCCCACAGCAGCTTCGCCACGCTCGGCGCACCCGTCTCGCCGCCCGAACCCCCCAGCGTCCGCAGGGAGTTCCAGCGCATGGTGCGCAGCTCGGCCCACTGGCGTACGAGACGGTCGCGTACGACGGGGTCGTCGGCGGCGCCGGTCTTCACGGCCGTGCGGATGACCTGCCCCAGCTCCTCCGCGAAACCGATCTGCTGGGCGAGCGTCGACACCCCCCGCTCGAAACCGAGCAGGCTCATGGCCACCCGCCAGCCGTTGCCCTCCCCGCCGACCACGTGCTCGGCCACGGCCCCGTCGAAGAAGACCTCGTTGAACTCGCTCGTCCCGGTCATCTGCCGGATGGGCCGCACCTCGATGCGGCCCGGCTGGTCCATCGGGACGAGGAGGAAGGACAGTCCGTGGTGGCGGCGCGAGCCGGGTTCGGTGCGGGCGAGGACGAAGCACCAGTCGGCCTCGTGGGCGAGGGAGGTCCAGATCTTCTGCCCCGTGACGCGGTAGGTCTCCGTCGTGCTGTCGCGGACCGCCGACGTGCGCAGGCCGGCCAGGTCCGAGCCGGCACCCGGTTCGCTGTAGCCCTGGCACCACAGTTCCTCACCGCGTGCGACGGGCGGCAGGAACCGCCGCTTCTGCTCCTCGGAGCCGTGCTCGATCAGCGTGGGGGCGAGCAGCTTCTCCCCGATGTGCCCGGACCGGGCGGGCGCCTTCGCGCGGACGTACTCCTCGGCCCAGACGACCTGCTGGACCAGGCTCGCGGTCCGGTTCCCGTACCCACCCTCCGGCCACCCGATCCCGATCCACCCACCCCGCCCGAGTTCCCGCTCCCACGCGCGCCGGGACCAGTCGCCAGTGAGGTGCGCCCCTAGCCAGTCCCGCACCTCACTCCGGAACGCCTCGCCCTCGACTCCGAACCCGAAGTCCATGGGGTCCTCCTCCCACCCAGCCGCGCCCCGGCTTTGCAGGGGCGCGGGGCTGTATTGAATGTGCGGCTCCGCCGCGTGGGCGCGACCAGCCACAACGAACTCGCAGCCGCCTAACGACCGTCCCCACCACCCCCTTGGGCGTTCGGCCGCGCCCCCTCCGTGGCCGCCCGAACCATCTCCTCCAAACGAGAAAGCATCGGCATCGGATCCACCCCCACACTCCCCGGCAGAACCTCCGCGATCCGCTCCGGCGTCCAGGCCCCCTCCGAGAAGGCCGAGCGCAGCTCCCTCGGCTGGGCCCACACCGCGATCTTCGGCCCGGCGACGGTGTACACCTGCCCGGTGATCCGCTCCTCGCGAGCCCGGTCGCTCAGCAGATAGACGACCAGTGCGGCGACGTCCTCGGGCTCGCCGATCTCCGTCAGCTCCATCGGCACGTTGGCGGACATCCGCGTACGGGCCACCGGAGCCACCGCGTTCGCCGTCACCCCGTACTTGTGCAGGCCGAGGGCCGCGCTGCGCACGAGGGAGATGATCCCGCCCTTGGCCGCGCTGTAGTTGGCCTGGGAGACGGAGCCCTGGTGGTTGCCGCTGGTGAAGCCGATGAGGGTGCCGGACCTCTGTTTGCGCATCAACGCCGAGGCGGCGCGGAAGACGGTGAAGGTGCCCTTCAGGTGGGTGGCGACGACCGGGTCCCACTCCTCCTCGGACATGTTGAAGAGCATCCGTTCACGCAGGATGCCCGCCACGCAGACCACGCCGTCGATCCGCCCGTACGCCTCGACGGCCGTGTCCACGACCCGCTGCCCGCCCGCCATGGTCGACACGTCGTCGGCCACCGCGACCGCCTCGCCGCCGGCCGACACGATCTCCTTGACCACGGCCTCGGCGACCGAACTCGTCGGCTCGGAGCCCTCGATGGAGACCCCGTAGTCGTTGACGACGACCCGCGCGCCCTCGGCCGCCGCCGCGAGGGCCACCGCCCGGCCGATCCCCCGCCCGGCCCCCGTCACGGCGACGACCTTGCCTGCCAAGAAGTTCCCCACGCCGGGCCCCTTCCCACGGTTTCTGACGGACCGTTAGATTTCGTCGCAGCGATTCTACGACCCGTCAGATACCTGAAGACAAGACCCCGGAGCGGATGGGGAGAACCTTCGGAGCCGGGAGGACTCATGTCGTTGCCCGAGGAGTTCCACGAGATCGCGAGGCGCGTGAACAACTGGGGCCGCTGGGGCGCCGACGACGAGATCGGGACGCTCAACCTGATCACGGACGAGGTCGTACGGGGCGCCGTCGCCTGCGTGCGGACCGGACGGCGCGTTCCACTCGGGCTGCCCCTCCGGCAGGACGGCGTCCAGACCGGCATGATCCCCGGGCGGGTCAACCCGCTGCACGTGATGGTGCAGATCAACCAGGAGATCTTCGGCCCCGGCACCGTGGCGTGCAGCGACGACGTCGTGACCATGGGCCTGCAGGCCGCCACGCACTGGGACGCCCTCACCCACGTCTCCCACTCGGGGCGGATCTACAACGGCCGGCCGGCCGGCACCATCACCCCCCACGGCGGCGCGGAGTTCAGCGGGATCGACAAGGCGCGGCACATCGTCTCGCGCGGCGTCCTGCTCGACGTCCCGCGCGCCCTGGGCCGGGAACGTCTCGCCGGCGACCACGCGGTGACACCCGAAGACCTGGAGGGGGCCGAGGAGTTGGCGGGCACCCGGGTGAGGAGCGGTGACGTCGTCCTCGTACGGACCGGGCAGGTACGGGCCTACCTCGCCGGCGACCGGCACGCGTACGCGTACCCCTCGCCCGGGCTCTCGGTCCGTACCCCCGAGTGGTTCCACGCGCGGGACGTCGCCGCCGTCGCCAACGACACCATGACCTTCGAGATCTTCCCGCCGGAGATCGAGAACCTGTGGCTGCCCGTCCACGCGCTCGACCTGGTCGAGATGGGGATGCTCCAGGGCCAGAACTGGAATCTCGAAGAGTTGTCCACAGCCTGTGGACAAGAGGGGCGCTACAGCTTCCTGCTGTCCGCGACACCCGAGCCGTTCGTGGGCGCCACGGGGACTCCGGTGGCACCCGTGGCCGTGTTCTGAAGGGGTCCTCTCCCGGCCCGCGCCGCGTTCCGTCCTCCGGCTGGCGGCGCGCCTCCCCCACCCTCTGCCGCGCTCGGGCGGGAGGGTCCCCACCTCACTCCCGAGCGCGGCATCGCGCGCCGCCATCCGGCTCCGGCTGCCAGCTCTCGCTCCTCGAACGGCTCCCGTGCGGGCGGGGCCGTCCGGCCCTGGGGAGCTGACGCCGGATCACGACCCACACTCGCCGAGGACTTTCGTCACCGAAGCCCTCGTCGTCCCCTCGCGGCGAATCGTTGAACACAAGCGTGATCAAACGGACACGGCACGTCAACACATGGTCGGCGAAATGCCCGTAAAGGCCTTTTCACGGAGGCGCGCAACGGAGCACACCCCGGCGCACCGATCCGCAGCCATCGCCGGACACCTCCGGCCCCGTGCGACCACGCGCAGGCGCGTGCGTCGCGAAAGTCCCGACGCGACCGACGAACGCCCTCAGCCAGTGGCCGTCCTGTACCCGTCGCCGCCCCGCACCGGCCGCCGCCCTACACCGCCTCGTACGCGAACCCCTCGTAGGTCGCGGGCGCCGAGGCGGGCGCGTTGGCGGCACCGGAGCGAGAGCCGGGCTCGCAGCGGTCCAGTTCGCACCAGATCCGCTTGCCGACGCCTTCGGAGCTCCAGCCCCAGCGGTCGGCGAGCCCTTCGACGAGGGCCAGGCCGCGCCCGTTGGTGTCGTCGCCCTCCGCGCACCGGGGCACGGGCGGCCGGGCACAGCTGTCGGCCACCTCCAGGCGGACGGTGCCCCCCGCGCCGTCCCGCACGCCGGACAGCAACAGCCGCAGCACGGCCGGGCATCCGGTGTGCACCACGGCGTTGGTGACCAGCTCCGAGACGAGCAGGACCAGCGTCTCGGCCAGCGACTCATCGGTCTCTATCCCGGACCCGGCGAGCCGTGAACGGGCCCATCTCCGGGCACGGCCCACCTCCGTGGGGTCGGGCCGGATCTCCAGCTGCACTTGAAGCACCTGCACCGCTCACACCATCCGAACCGGCGGACGCGTCGCCTCGCGCCTCGCCAAGGCCACGATCGTGGTCATCTTCTGCACGGCCATGGACGGCATGGCCGGGACAGGGATCACCGACTGTGATCCCGTTACGTGACAGCATGGTTGACGTACAGTCACCCCAACAAGCGCTTCGGGCATATTCCAGCGCGAAGGATTACGCGTACGGCATACTGTGCGACGCTCGCCGCGGGGAGTCGAACACTCAGGGTCGTACCCCCGCCCACCAGTGCGAGTGGAACGCATCGCCGGATCCGGGGCCGCCTCGGGGGCAACACCGGGATGGCTCGTCCTCGGAACCGTTCGCACCCCACACAAGGTACCGGAGCGGAGCTCCGACTCCGGGGCGTGACAAGTCACGCGTAGGACACAACACGGTATCAACGCTCAGTAATTCCCTTGTGCCACGATCCGCGACATCTGTCACACGAGCCCCAGCGGCCTCCCTGGTCAGACAGCCATACCCGGCGGATCGGACAACAGGTCCCCCGCGAGCGCCTCCTCACTCTCCGTCACATCGCCGCTACGGCAGGCGCGCACCCAGGCCCGCTTGAGGTGCAGGTGCACGTCGGACTCCCAGGTGAAGCCCATGCCGCCGTGCACCTGGAGGCAGTCGCGGGCGCCGCGCAGGGCCGCCTCGTCGGCGAGCAGCCGGGCGGTGGCGATGTCCAGCGGGTCGGCGGTGACGGCCGCCGCGTAGACCGCCGCCCGCGCCGTCTCCACCCGCTCCAGCATCCCGGCGCACAGATGCTTGATCGCCTGGAAGGCTCCGACGGGCTGTCCGAACTGCTCTCGGGCCCGGGCGTGTTGCACGGCCAGTTCGCAGGTACGGGAGGCCGAGCCGAGCTGCTCGGCGGCGGTCAGGAGAACGGCCGGCGGGTCCGTGCCTTCCCCGTGGGGATTCGCGCCTTCCCTGTCCGGTACGCGATGCAGCGGGGTCAGCGGGTCCACCGACCGCAGCGGTACGGCGCCGGAGGCGTCCCCCACCACGACGTCCGCCTCGTCCAGCCACTCCACCAGCCCACCCTGAACGGCCGTCACCACGGTCTCCCCGGTCGCGGCTCCCGGCACCCCCGCGCCCACAGCAGCGCCCGAGCCCGCACCCTCGCTGCCCGCGCCCGCGCCCGCGGCGAGATGCGTGGCCACCAGGGGTCCGGGCAGCAGTACCCTGCCCACCTGTTCGAAGGCCAGGACCGCTTCGGGAAGTCCGAGGCCGACCCCGCCCTCCGCCTCGGGCAGCCGCAGCGCGAAGAACCCCGCCTCGCCCAACTCGCGCCACAGGGCACGGTCGAGTCCCGGCGCGTCCAGGGCGGCCCGCAGCGCCTGGCGCCCGAACCGTCCTTCGAGCAGCTCGCGCACCCCGTCCCGCAGGGCTCGCTGGTCATCGGTGAGTTGGAAGTGCACGGGCTCGAGTCACCGCCCCTTCGGCAGGCCCAGGATGCGCTCGGCCACGATGTTGCGCTGGATCTGCGAGGTCCCGGCCGCGATCGTGTACGAAAGCGACGACAGCCGGTCGGGCACCCACGGCCGGTCGAGGTCGAGCGCGTCCACGCCGAGGACGCCGGCGGCCGTGTCGTACAGCTCCTGCCGTGCGTGCGAGTAGCGGAGCTTGAAGACGGAACCACCCACTCCCGGGACCCCGCTCGCGCTCTCGGCCTCGCTCACGTTCCACTGCGTCAGCCGCCACAGCGCGCGGAACTCGGCGTTCAGCCTGCCCAGCCGGCGCCGGAGCGCGGGGTCGTCCCAGCGGCCGTTCTTCCGTGCCTCGCGCGCCAGTTCGCCCAACACGCGGCGGCACGCGACCACTTCGCCGACGAACGCCGTGCCCCGCTCGAAGGACAGCGTCACCATGGTCACGCGCCAGCCGTCGTTCTCGGCCCCGACCCGGTGGGCGACGGGCACGCGCACCTCGTCGAGGAAGACCTCCGCGAACTCCGCCGACCCCGCGAGGGTCGTCAGGGGCCGTACGGTGATGCCGGGGGCGTCCATGGGCATCGCGAGCCAGGTGATCCCCTTGTGCTTGGGTGCCGACGGGTCCGTGCGCACCAGCAGCTCGCACCAGTCGGCGACTTCGGCGTGGGACGTCCAGAGCTTGGACCCGCTCACCACGTAGTCGTCGCCCTCCCTCCGCGCGCGTGTGCGCAGCGCCGCGAGGTCGGAGCCGGCGTCGGGCTCGCTGAAGCCCTGGCACCAGACCTCCTCGCCGCGCAGGATGGGCGGCAGCCAGCGCGCCCGCTGCTCGGCCGTGCCCTCGGCGGCGATGGTGGGTCCCGCGTGCAGCAGTCCGACGAAGCCCGCGCCGACGTAGGGGGCGCCCGCCAGCTCGGTCTCCTCCAGGAAGATCAGGTGCTGGGTGGGCGTGGCCCCCCGGCCGCCGGCGTCCACCGGCCAGTGCAGTCCCGCGTATCCGGCGTCGTACAGCATCCGCTGCCAGCCGAGGTCGTAGGCCCGGCGTGCCGGCCAGTCCTCGGGCGGCGGCTTGGGCGGCAGCGTGGGCAGCACCTTGCCCAGCCACTCCCGCAGCCGCGCCCGGAACTCCTCCTCTTCCGGCGTGTACGTGAGGTCCATGCCGAGCCCCCTCCGCCCGAGGCCTGACTTCCTGACGGCCCGTCAGGAAACGTCCACCGGAAGGCTAGCCCCGCACCTATGGACCGACAAGGCGCGGCGCCCTACGCTCTGCCCACGATCTGACTGTTCGTCAGATCGTTCGTCGGTTACGAGGGGGCCACCGTGAACGACACCGCCCACGCACTCAGTACCTCCCGCACCCTCTGGGAGTTGGTCTCCCGCCGCGCCGGCCTCACCCCCGACCGGCCGGTCCTCCTCCAGGACGACCGCGTCCTGAGCTTCGGTGCACTGCGCGGGCGCGCCGAACGGGTGGCGGCGGGGCTGTACGACATGGGGGTGCGCCCGGGCACCGTGGTCGCCTGGCAATTGCCCACCCGTATCGAGAGCACCCTGCTGTCCTTCGCGCTGGCGCGCCTGGGCGCCGTGCAGTCGCCCGTCATCCCCTTCTACCGGGACCGCGAGGTCGGCTTCGCGCTGCGGGAGTCGAAGGCGGAGTACTTCGCCGTGCCGGGCGAGTGGCGCGGCTTCGACCACACGGAGATGGCGGGGCGACTGGGCGCGAAGGGTGTCTTCGAGGCGTACGACCGTCTCCCGGAGGGCGACCCCGCCGTCCTGCCCCCGCCGCCCTCCGAGGGCACCTCGGTCCGCTGGATCTACTGGACCTCGGGCACCACCTCCGACCCCAAGGGCGTGCTCCACACGGACCGTTCACTGATCGCGGGCGGCTCCTGCCTCGCCCACGCGCTCCACCTCACGGCGTCCGACGTGGGCTCGATCGCGTTCCCGTACGCGCACATAGGCGGCCCGGACTACATGGTGATGCTGCTGCTGTACGGCTTCCCGGCGGTGATGTTCGAGCACTTCGCCCTGCCGGACGCGCTGGCGGCGTACCGCGGGCACGGGGTGACGGTGGCGGGCGGGTCCACCGCGTTCTACTCGATGTTCCTCGCCGAACAGCGCAAACAGCCCGGCACGCCGGTCGTCCCGACGCTACGGCTGCTGGCGGGCGGCGGAGCACCGAAGCCGCCCGAGCTGTACCACAGCGTCGTACGCGAGATGGGCGTCCAGCTCACCCACGGGTACGGCATGACCGAGGTGCCGATGATCACGATGGGCTCGCCGGACGAGTCCCCGGAGAACCTGGCGACGACCGAGGGGAGGTCGCCCGAGGGGATGGAGATACGGATCGTCGACCGGACGGGCGAGCCGGTGCCGTACGGCGTCGACGGGGAGGTGCGACTGCGGGGCGAGGCCGTGTGCCAGGGCTATCTGGACCCGGAGCAGACAGCACGGGCGTTCGACGCGGACGGGTTCCTCGTCACCGGCG
The DNA here is from genome assembly GCF_040704615.1 of Streptomyces sp. NPDC046862. Classification (NCBI taxonomy): domain Bacteria; kingdom Bacillati; phylum Actinomycetota; class Actinomycetes; order Kitasatosporales; family Streptomycetaceae; genus Streptomyces; species Streptomyces sp. NPDC046862. The sequence goes on from NZ_JBEYXP010000009.1 coordinate 125,214, forward strand.
ACCTGGGGCATCTCACCGCCGACGGCCACCTGGTCCTGACGGGCCGTCTCAAGGACGTCATCATCAGGAAGGGCGAGAACATCTCGGCCAAGGAGATCGAGGACCTGCTGCACCAGCACCCGGCGGTGCGGGACGTCGCGGTCATCGGGCTGCCGGACACCGAACGCGGGGAACGGGTCTGCGCCGTGGTCGAGCGGGTGCCGGGGGACGGGGAGTTGTCCCTTCAGGACGTGACCTCGTACCTGCGCTCGGAAGGGCTGTCCGTGCACAAGCTGCCGGAGCAGTTGGAGGTGGTGGACGCCCTTCCGCGCAACGACACCCTCAGGAAGGTGCTCAAGTACAAACTGCGGGAACGCTACTCGGGCACCGTGAAGTAGCGCGCGAAGGCCGTGACGACCTCCGACTCCCCCACCTTGCCGTCGGTGTCGGCGTCGAGGGCCGAGGCCGCCGCGGCGGCGACGTGCTCGGGCACACCGAGGGCCCTGAGGACGCGGACCGTGTCCTCGACCGTGGCCGATCCGTCCCCGTCGGCGTCCGCGACGGCGAGGGCCGCGTGCAGGAAGGGGCGGGCGATCTCGGCGAACCGGTCGGGGTTGTCGCGCAGGCGCTTGACCGCGCCGTTCACGAACTCGTCCCGGGTGATGCGCTGGTCGCCGTCGCGGTCCGCTATCCCGGCCATGCCCTGCCAGAAGGCCTCGGCGCCGCCGTACAGGGCCTGGCCCTTGTCGGAGCGGGGCGTGGTGGCGAACTCGGCGAGGACCGCCTTGGCGGCCGAACTGAAGTCCGCGCGGTCGATGTAGCCGTTGCCGTCCTGGTCGAAGGTGGCGAACCGGGCTGCGATCCTGCGCTCGTACTCGGTGCTGACCATGTCTTCTCGGGCCCGCCTTACGTCGTCACATGCGGTTTCTCTGGACGGAGCGTACGACGTCGGGGGTCGGGTCTGCGCGGGAAAACGAAGCTTGTGCCAAGACCGGTGGAATTTCGCGACAACCCTGTGGCCGACCGAGGCCGACTGCGGCCATGGGCGCGGGCCGGATACCGGCGACGTCGCGTGCGTGCCGCTCACGCCGACAGTGGGCCGGCCTCCTTGTGGTCGTCCGGGACGTCGTCCACGGCCGAGGCCACGTCCGTGCGGACGTCGAACAGACGGCGGACACCCAGGGCGCCCAGAACGCGGTTGACGTGCGCGCCCTGGCCTCCTCGGCCGCCTTCCGACGGACCGGTCCGGACGGCGCCCCCGTCGGTTCCCTCGGCCGGGAGGATCAGGCGCAGTTCGCCCCGGCAGGAACGGATGAGGCGGCGGGTGGCGATGAGGACACCGACGCCGCTGGAGTCGCAGAACACGACACCGGAGAGGTCCAGGACGAGACTTCGGCGGCCGTCGGCCACCGCGTCGTGTACCCGTTGTCGCAGCACCGGGGACGTCACCAGATCCATCTCGCCCGACACACGGAGCACGGCCCACTCGCCGTGCTCGCCGTCGGTCACCTTGAGCGTCACCGCCACGCCTCTCAGTCGCCGGAAATCCCTCGAACTCCCGGAATGAGCACCGGAAACGGAAGCCGCCGTTTCGCTTCCTTCTGCGCGGCTGCCCCACCCTCGCTCCATGAAACACCGAGGTGTGGCCGAAAGCGTGGGCCAAGACTGGCCATTTCAGTCTGGAACGGTCCTGTACGATCCAATACGGTCATGCTTGATCGGTTTTGCGCGGAGCGGGGGCCGCACAACAGCGAATGTCGACCGTTCTGCGGTCCATACCACCCCTGCCCCTCCCGGGGGCGCACATTGCCGCAAAGGGGCGTGCGCCGCCGACCGTGCCGACTACATTCGAGGTGGCGCAGGACGCAGGCTGGGTTCGGAGAACAGCGCGAAGCACGAGCAGGGATGAGGGGCCACATGGCGACGAACGACGCGCCGCCCCGCTGGGACCGCAGGATGCAGCAGCGGCTGGAGCGCGGCGAAGCGGCGGCGCTCGGCGAGTTGTACGACCGGTTCGCTTCACTCGTGCACGGTCTTGCCCATCGCGTGCTCGGAGACGAACAGGCCGCCGACGCCATCACACGCGACGTCTTCACCCACGCCTGGGAGCACCCGCACGAGTACGACCCGGGACAGGGCCCGATGCGCTCCTGGGTGGCCACGCTGACCCACCGCCTCGCCGTGCAGCGCCTGCGCGCCACCGAGACCGCGGCGCTGGAGCGGGGCGGCGAGGGCACCACCGAGGACCTGGAACGCAAGGTCCACCGCGCCTCCGCCGCCGCCCGCGCCGACTACATCGTCCAGTCCATGCCCACCCCGCTCCGCGCCGCCCTCGAACGCGCCTACTTCCAGCGCCGCGACTACCGCCAGACCGCCGCCGACCTCGGCATCACCGAGGACGAGGCCCGCCGCCGCCTCCGCCTGGGCCTCCAACTGCTGTCCACGGCCCACCACACCGGGCCCTCCGGGGTGCCGCCCGAACACGGAGGTGCGGTGTGAACGGCGGCGTGGAGCGGTTCGAGGGCTTCGACAAGCACGAGGGGCAGGCGGGGCAGGAGGGGCAGGAGGCTGGTGACGGCAGTGGCGGCCGCGGCGACGGCGGTGGCCGTGGCGACGGCGGTGGCCACGACGGCGGGAAGGCCCTTCCACCGCCGCGCATACCGCTGCCGCGGGTGTCCGTCGAGGACAGCGGGCTGCCGCTGCCCGAGACGGTGAGCGCGCCCCTCGTCCTGGAGCACCGGGTACTCAAGGCGCTGCTCGGGGCGTGGGCCCTGGCGGCGTGTTCGGCCGAGGAGACGGTCGCCGTCGAGGAGCACCTGGGGGCGTGCGGCTCCTGCGCGGACGAGGCACTGCGGCTGCGCGATGCCGTGGGGCTGCTGCACGCGGAGGAGAGCCTCGACCTCGACCCGGCGCTGCGCACCCGCGTCCTGGAACGCTGCCTCACCCGCCGGGCGCCCCGGATCCCCGTACCGGACTGGACGGCTCCGTACGACGCGGAGGCGGCCCGGCTCGACGCGCTGCTGCGGGACATCGGGGACGCGGAGTGGCACGCGCCGGTGCGGCTGCGGTGGTTCGAGGGCGACGGCCCGGTGAGCCGCCGGACGACCGTCGCCGGCGTCATCGCGCACCTGCTGAGCGTCGACGGGCTCGTCGCGCAGGCCCTGGGACTCGACGACCCGCTGGACGGGACGGCGGACGCCCCGACACCGGCTGCCCGCACCGAGGCGTACTGGCGGGCGGCCCACTTCCCGCTCTCGCGCGGCGTACGCGGCCCGTGGCGCGAACAGAGCCACGACCTCGTCCGCACGGTCGCCTTCACGAAGCAGTCGGGCCTGTCCGGGAAGCTCTACGTGCCGTACGGCGACTTCGAGCTGCCGCTGCGGGACGCGATGGTGGACCGGGCCTTCGAGTGCTGGATCCACGCCGAGGACATCGCGGATGCGGTGGACTACCCGTACGAGCCGCCCGCCCCGCGCCATCTGCACCGCATGATCGACCTGGCGGCCCGCATGCTGCCGACGGTCCTGGCCGAGCGCCGCCGGGCCGGGCTCGCCGCGGCGCCGCCCCGGCAGACCCGCCACCTCGTGCCCGCCGGCTCACCCGGCCGCAGCCTGCGCCTGGAGATCGAGGGGATCGGCGGCGGCGAGTGGCTCATCCCCCTCGACTCCCCCGCCGCGGTGGGCTCCGCCGACCACGCGGTGGCCCACGTCGCCCTCGACGGCGTCGAGTTCTGCCGGCTGGCCGCGGGTCACGTATCCCCTGAGGAGGCTGCCGCCGGCCAGGACGGGGACCGGGAGGCGATCAGGGACGTGCTGTTCGCGGCGGCGAGTATGAGCCGGATGTAGGGCAGCCGTTGCGCCGGATGCGGGGGCGGGCTGCGGTTTCGCGGGCGGCTGCGGGTGTTTCGTGGTTGCTCGCGCCCACGACCACCCGCAAACCGCCGAAACGACAGAAGCCCCCGAGCTCCTAGGCGAACACCACCGTGCGGCGACCGTTCAGCAGAATCCTCCGCTCGGCATGCCACTTCACCGCCCGCGCCAGCGCCTGGCACTCCACGTCCCGCCCGATCGCCACCAGCTGGTCCGGCGTGACGTCGTGCCCCACCCGCTCGACCTCCTGCTCGATGATCGGGCCCTCGTCGAGATCCGCGGTCACGTAGTGCGCCGTCGCCCCGATGAGCTTCACACCCCGCGCATGCGCCTGGTGATACGGCTTCGCGCCCTTGAAGCTCGGCAGGAAGGAGTGGTGGATGTTGATGATCCGGCCGCTGAGCGCCTTGCACAGGTCGTCGGAGAGGACCTGCATGTAGCGCGCGAGGACGACCAGCTCGACGTCCTGCTCGCGCACGATCTCCAGGAGCCGTGCCTCGCCCTGCGACTTCGTGTCCTTCGTCACCGGAATGTGGTGGAAGGGGATGTCGTACGACCCCACGAGCTCGGCGAAGTCCGTGTGGTTGGACACCACGGCCGCGATGTCCACCGGCAGCGCGCCGATCCGGGCGCGGAACAGCAGGTCGTTCAGGCAGTGCCCGAACTTGCTGACCATGAGGACGACCCGCATCCGCTCCTCGGCCCGGTGGATCTGCCACTCCATGTGGAAGGAGTCACCGATCGCCGCGAAGCTCGCCCGCAGCTTGTCCACGGTCACCGGCGACTCGGCCGAGAAGTGCACCCGCATGAAGAACAGGCCCGTGTCGTGGTCGCCGAACTGCTGGCTGTCCTCGATGTTGCAGCCGGTCATGAAGAGGTAGCTCGACACGGCGTGCACGATTCCCTGCTTGTCCGGGCAGGAGAGGGTGAGGACGTACTGATCGGGGCGCGACGCCGCTGCTCGGGTGGACTGCTCGTTCATGCAGGACAGGGTCCCACACGCGCGAGAGCGCCTGTTAAGGGGCACAGACCGACCACAAGGAACCCCACCCGAACCCGGCACCCGAGCAGAGCGATCACGCCGACCGCGTCATAATCCGCAGAACCTCCAGCGTCTTCGGCGGCGTATCCGGTTCCTCCCCGTCCCCCACCGCGAGCCGCACGTGCGCCTCGCGGGCCGCCCGCACCGCCTCCGGCCACCCGTGGTGCTCGAGGTACGCGGAGACTGGCGCGTCCGGGCCCACCTGGTGCATGATCCGCAGCACGCGCAGCACTGCGGTGTCGACCAGGGCCGCCTCCTGCTCGTCGCGGAAGATCGTCCCCACGTACTTCTCGGCGGACCAGTTGTCCAGCCAGGTGTCCTCGACCAGCCGGTACACGGCGTCGGTGACGTCCCCGTACCCGTCGACACCCGCCAGCCAGACGTCCCGCTGGAAGACCGGATCGGAGAGCATGTGCAGCGCGGAGCGCACATTGCTGCGCCAGCGCCACCAAGGCATGTCATTCAGTGGCATGCCGCCCATGGTGGATGAGCGACGCCCGCGACGGGAAGAGTTCTCCGAGTCATGCACAGTCACTGATCGTACTTTCCCTCCGAAAACACGGTCAGCGCCCCTCGCAATTCACCTCCACGCCACCTTGCGTTGACCGGGCGGCACGCCAAGGTTGGCGATGTGGCGGAATCGTGCCCGTCATGACCGGCACGAGACGCACGCGCCTCATCCTTCCCGTCCGTAACCGGCCCGCCAGCAGCACAGTGAGAGGAATCCGCCCCCGCGCGCGGTCCCTCGCACTGTCCGCGGGCGCGCTGGCGGCATGTGCGTCCCTCGCCGTCGGCTGCGGTGTCGTCCCCGGTACCACGGGGGGTTCCGGGGACGATCCCGTCACTGTCATGACCTGGGCACCGGAGAAGACCGCGGCCACCAACGAGCCCGGCATGCCGGCCATGGCCAAGGCGTACGCCCGCTGGGTCAACTCCCAGGGCGGCATCAACGGCCGCAGGCTCGTCGTCCTCACCTGCAACGAGAAGAACGACACCGTCGCCGCCGCGAAGTGCGCCCAGCGCGCGGCCGACGAGGACGTCGTCGCGGTCGTCGGCTCCTACAGCCAGCACGGCCGGTCCTACCTCTCCCCGCTGGAGGCCGCGGGCATCCCGTACATCGGCGGCTACGGCGTCACCGACGACGAGTTCACCAGCCCCCTGTCCTTCCCCGTGAACGGCGGCCAGCCCGCGCTCCTGGCCGGCCTCGGCGAACAGCTCGCCAAACCCTGCGGCCCGGTCGTCCTCGTCCGCCCCGACTCGGTCGTCGGCGACACGATGCCGGTGCTCCTCGACGCCGGCCTGCGCACCGGACCGCACGCGACCTCCACGGACGAACTGGCCGCCGAGGACGCGACCCAGTACGAGGAGCAGACCCGGAGCGCCCTGCGGCGGGCCACCGCCGACCCCGCGCGCAAGGGCTGTGTGGTGCCCTCGCTCGGGGACCGCACCGACACCTTCATGGACTCCTTCCGGCGCGCCCGCGAGGACTACCCGGCGGTGCGCACCGCCGGGGTGCTCGGCAGCATCGACCAGTCGCTGATCGACGCGTCCGGCTCCACGTACGAGGGGACGTACGTCACCGGCTGGTACCCGGAGGAGAACGACAAGCGCTGGAACACGATGAACAAGGTGATCCGCAAGCACGCCTTCGGCGACAACCGGATCGATCCGGCGGACCCGGGCGTGCAGACCACGTGGATCGCGTACACCGTGCTGAAGGCGGTCGTCGAGAAGCTGGGCGGCGGCGAGGTGAGCGCACGCACCGTGCGCCGGGCCCTCGACCAGGGGATGAAGGTGACCACGGGCGGGCTGACGCCGCCTCTCAGCTGGCCCTTCGACGATCTCGTCGCGCCCGGCGGCTTCGCGCGCCTGACCAACGCGAACGTCACGTTCCAGGTCGTCCGGCAGGGCCGGCTCGTGGCCGCCCGGAAGGGCTTCGTGAGCGTGCTGAAGACGCTGGAGAACGCCTCGGACTGAGGCGGCCTCGGCTGAGGCGGCTTTGGCCGAGGCGCCCCAGGCCGTCACCACCCGCCGGGGTGGTCGTCACCACCGGCCAGGGTCGTCACGACCGGCCCGACCTCACAGCTGCGTGGGCTGGCGCTCGGTGAGTCCGTAGGTGGACGCGATGGAGTTCCACAGCTTGGCGGCCTTGTTCTTCTCGGCGCTCGCCGTGCCGCTGGCGCGGTTGCCGGCCTGGGTCTGGGCCGTGCTGCGGGCCTGTCCCTTCCGGCAGCCCTTCTTCTTGCCGGTCTGGTCGGCCCAGGCGGCGTAGTGGTTGTCCGCCGACGCGGAGGCCTTCCACGCGTTGGTGAGCGCGGTGGTCAGCGCGGCGTGGTCCGTCAGCTTGTCGACGGAGAGCTGAGACAGGCGCGTGACCAGGTCGTTCCGCTGCTTGGCCGCGTTCCGCAGGTCGGTGGCGGCCTTGGAGAGGTTGTCGCAGCGCCTGATGTCCGCCACCGCGTTGATCACGGCGGTACGGCTGTTGCCGCTGTCGGCGAGGAGCTTGTCGAGGGCGACGGCCTGCTCCTTGGCCGGGTCGGCGGACGCGGACGGAGACTCGGCGGCGTCGGAGGCGGCCGCGACGGGCTTGTTGTCCGCGTTCTGCTTGTCGTCCCCGCCGCCACCGCTGAGCAGGGCGCCCGCGCCGATGCCGAGCACGGCGATACCGACGCCGACGGCCGCGATGAGGGGGACGCGGGAGCCCGTACGACCACGCTCCCGGCCTTCATGCCGGCCCGCGGCGCGTCCTCCGTCTCCGTAGGGCGCCTGCGCGGGCTGCCCGCCCTGCGGGGGCTGGAAGCGGGGCAGCTGCTGGGTGGCTCCCGCCCCTTCACCGCCCGGCTCGCTGCGGAAGAGGCTGTCGAAGACGTCGGGCTGCGGCTGCGGCCCGGCCGCACCGGGGCCCCCGCCCGTGCCGTACGACTGCGGAGGTACGGGAGGGATGTACTGCGTCGCCTGTGCGTCGGGGTTCCCCGGCGCCGCCGCTGGGGGCAGCGGGCCCGCTCCGGGCACGGATCCGGCGCCCGGTCTGGAGAGGTGCCCCAGGTACTGCGTCTCCTCGGAGGACGCCTGGGACGTGCCGGACACCTCGGGCGGGAGGGCGCCCGGACCGACCGGCGGGATGAACTGCGTCGCCGCCTCGTCCCCGGGGTGGGCGGTGACCGGGGGTATGTACTGGGTGACGCCCTCGTCGACCGGAGCGGTGGGCCCCGCGGGCGGCAACGGAGCGCTCTGCGGCGCGGACGGCGCCTGGCTCTCCTGCGGCGGGAGCGGGCTTCCCGTCTGCCGGTCGACCACGCCTGCCTGCGGGGGCAGCGGCCCCGCCGGAGCCCCGTACGTCGGGGGCTGGGCACTCTCGGCCGGCATCGCACCGGGCGCGGGCTGACCCTGCTGCGGCTGCTGGTGCTGGTGCTGCTGGACCTGCGGCTGGGGCGCCTCGGCGTACGGCTGCTGGTGCTGCGGTGGCGTCTGTGGCTGGGCGTACGGGTTCTGATGCTGTGGCTGTGACTGTGGCTGTGGCTGTGGCTGGGCGTACGGCTGGCCGTGCTGCGGCTGCGGTGCCTGGCCATAGGGATGCTGGTGGGTTTGCGGCGGCGGGGCGCCCCAGCTCTGGTCGCCCCACTCCGGAGCCGGTGCCCCGGCCTCCTGCTGTCCCGGTCCGTACCACGGCTGGGCCGGCGGCGGGGCCGGGGCCGCCGACTGATCGGGGCCCCACGGTTCGTCCCAGGACCGGCCGGGAGCCGGTGCCGCCTGCTGGTCGCCGGGAAGCAGAGGAGCGCTCCCGTCGGAGGGCAGCACGATGCCTTCGCGCGGTATCCGCGCCGAGGGCTCCTCGCCCTGTCCACTCTGCGTCACCGGGACTCCTACGAATGGGGGACCTTCGGAATCGTCGGTTAACGCTACCGGGTCCCTGGAAGCCACTGCCACGCAGCACAGAGCGTGATACGTCACGGGGACGCCCCTGAAAGGGGCGCGGGGAACTGCGCGACCAGCCACAACGAACCCGCACCCCGCAACGAACCCCACGCCCCGACGACGCACCCCGAAACCGCTCAACCAGCGGAGCCAAGCGGCGGAGCTAAGCCGCCGACTGCAACTCCACCCGCGCCCCGAACTCCCGCACCACCGGCTCGTCCCCGAACGGCTCCAGCCGCTGCTGGAAGTCCTCCAGATACTCGGCACCCCGGTTGGACCGCAGCGTGCCGAGCAGGTCGACCGCCTGCGACGCCGTGTGACAGGCCTGCTCCACCTCACGCTGCTGCACCTGCGCGGTGGCGAGCAGCACGAGACCGATCGCCCGGCGCCGGGCGCGGGACTCGGGGTGCCCGTCGAGGGACTGCCGCGCGCACCGCGCCGCAGACTCGGCCTGCCCGAGGTCGCGGTGGCAGTGGGCCAACTCGTCGGCCAGGTACGCCTCGTCGAAGTGCGCGATCCACACCGGGTCGTCCCCGGACGCCGGATCGGCCGCCTCCAGGGCCGCGACCGCCCGCCCGGCCGACAGCTGGGCCGCCCGCGCGTCACCCATCAGCGCGTGCCCCCGCGCCTCGGCGGCGTGGAACATGGACTCCGCGCGCGGTGTCACACGCCCCCGGGCCCCTTCCTGCGCCGCGCGCGCCAGTTGCGCGATCTCCCTCGGGTTCCCGAGCTGCGCCGCGAGGTGGCTCATGGACGCGGCCAGCACGTACCCGCCGTACCCGCGGTCGCCCGCGGCCTGCGCGAGCCGCAGCGCCTGGATGTAGTAGCGCTGGGCCAGGCCCGGCTGCCCGGTGTCGACGGCCATGTAACCGGCGAGTTCCGTCAACCGGGCGACCGCCGCGAAGAGTTCGCGGCCGACGGCTTCCCGGTACGAACCCGCCAGCAGCCCGGAGACCACGCTGTTCAGGTAGTGCACGACGACCGGGCGCACGTGCCCGCTGCCGTACTGGTGGTCCAGGTCCACCAGGGCCTGGGTCATCGCCTTCACGGCGGCCACGTCGGACTGCCCGACCCGTGGCCCGGCCGAGCGCGACACCTGCGAGTCGGGCGCGGAGATCAGCCAGTCGCGGCTCGGCTCGACCAGCGCGGACGCGGCGACGGACGAGCCCGACAGGAAGTCCCGGCGGCCGACGTCGCTGCGCCACAGCTCGCAGACCTGCTCGATGGCGCCAAGGACGGTCGGAGAGAACTGCAGGCCGACACCCGAGGCGAGGTTCTTGCCGTTGGCCATGCCGATCTCGTCGATCGTGACCGTACGCCCGAGCTTGCGGCCGAGCGCCTCGGCGATGATGGCGGGCGCCCGTCCCCGCGGCTGCTGTCCGCGCAGCCAGCGCGCCACGGACGTCTTGTCGTAGCGCAGATCCAGACCGTGTTCCGCGCCGCACATGTTCACCCGTCGGGCCAGCCCCGCGTTCGAGCAGCCGGCTTCCTGGATGAGTGTCTGCAGCCGTTCGTTCGGCTGCCTGGCGACGAGAGGCCTTGCGGCCATGGCGTACCCCCTGTGGCATGCGGTGCCTGCCCACGCACCGAGTTGATGTGTCCTCAGCGACCGGAGAACCGAAAGAATCCGGCCTTGAAGATCAATGCCCCGCAGACATGACGACAATGCGAGGCATGCGAGGATTGCCGGGGTAAAGGCGACTGGCGTCCTCTACCGTTCCCCCACACGTGGCTACCCAGCCCGGCTGCCATTCCTCCTGCGCGCCCCCGGATGTGCACCCATGCGCCCCGGGCACCGAACGGATGCTCTCCCCCGCGCATGTGACATCCGTAACCCCTGCTGGCGGCTAGAGTTGTGTTCATCGTGGAAGAGACCATCGCGGGCCCTGAAGCTGCCCAAATTCCCCAGCAGCGCGGCGAATCGCTCCTGGAAGCCGCTGTTCGTTACGCCGAAGAACGCCACTGGGACGTGTGCCCGGGCACGTGGCTGGAAGCCGTCGACGGGGTGCAGCACTGCTCCTGCGGACAGCCCGCGTGCGCCGCCCCCGGCGCACACCCGGCGCGTGAGGACTGGGCGTCCCAGGCCACGGGCAGTGCGACCGTCGCGCGCCGGATGTGGTCGGGGGCGCCGAGCGCGTCGATCCTGCTGCCGACGGGGCACTCGTTCGACGCGATCGACGTGCCCGAGACCGCGGGGTTGCTGGCGCTGGCCCGGATGGAACGCATGGACCTCACGCTGGGGCCCGTGACCTGGACGCCGGACCGGCGCATGCAGTTCTTCGTGCTGCCCGGTGCGTCGGTGAAGGTCCCCGACCTCGTTCGGAAGCTGGGCTGGTCGCCGCTGTCGCTGGACCTGACGGCGCTCGGCGAGGGCGAGTACGTGACGGCTCCGCCGACTCGGTACGGGTCTCGGGGGGCCGTTCAGTGGGCTCGGCGCCCTACGCCCGCCAATCGGTGGTTGCCGGACGCGGAGGAGCTTGTTTCTCCGTTGGCTTATGCGTGCGGAAGGGATGGGCGCCGGTAACGCTCCGGGTGGGGGCTGCTGGTTGGTTTCGCGGCTGCGGGCGCGTTGTGGCTTGTCGCGCCCACGCGGCGGAGCCGCATATCCGACACAGCCCCGCGCCCCTTACGGGGCGCGACCTATCGTTGCCTCATGACTGAGGGCGCAGTGGGTGGGGTCGCCGTACGCGTGCAGGGGCTCTGGAAGCGGTTCGGGCAGCAGGTCGCCGTGGCCGGGGTCGATCTGGAGCTGCCGGCGGGACGGTTCATCGGGCTGGTCGGGCCGAACGGGGCGGGGAAGACCACCACCCTGTCGATGGTCACCGGCCTGCTCCGGCCCGACCAGGGCAGCGTCGAGGTCGTCGGGCACGACGTGTGGCGGGACCCGGTGGAGGTCAAGGCGCGCATCGGTGTGCTGCCCGAGGGGCTGCGGCTGTTCGAGCGGCTGTCCGGGCGGGAACTGCTCGCGTACACGGGCCGGTTGCGCGGCCTGCCCGGCGCCGAGGTCGACAAGCGCGCCACCCAACTCCTCGACGTCCTCGACCTCGCGGGCGCCCAGCACAAGCTCGTCGTCGACTACTCGACCGGCATGCGCAAGAAGATCGGCCTCGCCGCGGCCCTCCTCCACAACCCCGAAGTCCTGTTCCTGGACGAGCCGTTCGAGGGCGTCGACCCGGTGTCGGCCCAGACCATCCGTGGCGTCCTGGAGCGGTACACCGCATCGGGCGCCACCGTCGTCTTCTCGTCCCACGTCATGGAGCTCGTCGAGTCGCTGTGCGACTGGGTGGCCGTCATGGCGGCGGGCCGTATCCGCGCGCACGGCCCGATCAGCGAGGTCAGGGGCGAGGCACCCTCGCTCCAGCACGCGTTCCTGGAACTGGTCGGTGCGAGCGCGCGGGACACCGGTTCCCACCTGGACTGGCTGGGCGGCGGGGCGCGATGAGCGCGCCCACGGGTTCCCCGGGGGCTTCGATCACCCCCGTCGTCGTACGGCTGAAGCTGTCGCTGCTGCGCAACGGGCTGCGGCAGTCGGCCGGACGGCGGGCCGCGTACGTCGCCTCCGCCGTCCTCGTCCTGCTGTTCGCCGCACTGCAGCTGATCGGGCTGATCGCGCTGCGGGACAACGCGCACGCCGGGTCCGTGACCGTGCTGCTGGTGGGCGTGCTGGCGCTCGGCTGGGCGGTGATGCCGCTGTTCTTCCCGAGCGGCGACGAGACCCTCGACCCGACGCGGCTGGTGATGCTGCCGCTGCGGCCCCGGCCGCTCGTCCGGGCGCTGCTGCTGGCCTCGCTGGTGGGCATAGGGCCCCTGTTCACGCTGTGCATGCTGATCGGCTCGGTGGTCGCGGTGGCGCACGGCGTGGCCGCGTACGTCGTCTCCGTCCTGGCCGTCCCGCTGGGCCTGCTGGTCTGCGTGGCCCTCGCCCGGGCCGTGGCCACCGCCAACATCCGCCTGCTGACCAGCCGCAGGGGGCGCGACCTGGCCGTGCTGAGCGGTCTGGTGATCGCGATCGGGGCCCAGGTCGTCAACTTCGGGGCGCAGCGCCTTGGTTCGGCCGGACTCGGGCAGCTCGACCCGTTCGGGGACGTGCTGAGCTGGGTGCCGCCGTCGTCGGCGGTCGGCGCGGTGGACGCGGTGAGCGAGGGATCGTACGGCGTCGGGGCGGCCCGACTCGCGCTGAGCGCCCTGGCGTTGGCCGGGCTCCTGTTCTTCTGGTCGCGCAGCCTGACCCGGCTGATGACCTCTCCCGACGGGTCCACGCTCCAGGCCGCCGAACCGGCACGGGACCGTACGCGTTCCGCGGGGCTGGGCCGGCTCCTGCCTCCCGGCCGCACCGGCACGATCATGGAGCGCAGCCTGCGGTACGTGTGGCGCGACCCGAAGACCAAGGCCGCGTGGGTGACGTCGCTGGCCATCGGCCTGATCGTCCCCGTCTTCAACGCCCTGCAGGGCACCGGCTCGGTCTACTTCGCGTGCTTCGCCTCGGGGATGCTCGGGATCCTGATGTACAACCAGTTCGGGCAGGACACGTCCGCGTTCTGGATGGTCGCGATGACCATCGCGTCGTCCCGGGACGCGTACGTGGAGCTGCGCGGGCGCGCCCTGGCCCTGCTGGTGATCACCCTGCCGTACGCGACGCTGGTGACGGTCCTGACGACCGCGCTGCTCGGCGACTGGCCCGCGCTGCCGGAGGTGCTGGGCCTGTCCTTCGCGCTGCTCGGCGCGATGCTGGCGACGGGGGCCTGGTCCTCGGCCCGCTTCCCGTACTCCATACCGCAGGAGGGCTACAAGAACGTGGCCCCCGGACAGGCGGGCCTCGCCTGGATCTCGATCTTCGGCGGCATGGTCGCGGCGGCCCTCCTGTGCGTCCCGGTCATCGCCCTCACCATCTGGCTCAACGTCACGGCGAACGGCGACGACTGGACCTGGCTCCTCCTCCCCCTGGGCACCGCGTACGGAGCGGGAACCACCTTCCTCGGCCTCCGCCTGGCCGCCCCACGAACGGCGGCACGGCTTCCGGAGATCTTGACGGCGGTGAGCAAGGGATAGGGCCGCCTCCCGTATGGGGGCCGCGCCCCTGAAAAGGGGCGCAGCCCCATCAGGGGCGCGGGGAACTGCGCGACAAGCCACGACGAACCCGCAGCTCTAATCCCACCCGCAGCTCTACGGCGCTCACGTTTTCACGGCGCCCCAAGCGGAGCGAACCGGTCCAGAAACGGCTCGATCGCGGAGCGCCACGCGTCCGGCTGGTCATAGTGAATGAGATGCCCCGCGTCGGCGACCTCCGCGTACTGACCGTTCGGCAGGACGCGGACCATCTCCTGGGACTCCGCGCGGCCCAGCTCGCCGTCGAGGCCACGCACCACGAGGGCCGGGCACTGGACCTGGGCGAGCTCCTCCCAGTGCGCGTCGTACACCCAGGTCTCACGGCTCCTGAGCATCTGGTCGGGGTCGAAGACCGGACGCCAGCCGTCCGGGCACTCGTGCATCACCTCGGCGTAGAACTCGCCGCGCGACGGGTTGGGGCGCTCCACCCAGGGATCGTCCTCACCGAACCACTTGCGGACGTCGGCGAGCGTGGCGAAGGGCAGCGGCCAGGCCTTGAACCAGTTCTCCCACTCACGCTGGGAGGCCGCGCCCAGCGCCGAGGCCCGCATGTCGCAGATGATCAGACCACGCACCAGGTCCGGGCGCTTCGCGGCGAGCTGCCAGGCGGTCAGCGCGCCCATGGCGTGGCCGATGAGGACGGCCGGGGCGAGCCCGAGCTGTTCGAGGGCGGCCTCGACGTCGTCGATGTAGGCCTCACGGGTGTACTCCGCCTGGGACGGCTTCTCGCTCTGGCCGTGGCCGCGCTGGTCGAGCGCGACGGCACGGCGCCGTTCGGAGAGCCAGCGGGCGGTGGGCGCCCAGTGCGAGGCGCGGCCCATGAGCCCGTGCAATAACAGCACGCTGGGCGGCTGCGCGGTCCCGGTGTCCGGTACGTCGGTCGTCTCGTCCCCCGCCCCGCTCCCCGGACCGGACCCGACCACGGGATCGATCCCGGGCGGGTCGGTCTTGGGAGGGTCCCCGAACTCCCAGGCAGCGAGACGTACGCCACCCGCTCCGGTCACGTCGATGCGCCGCACCATTGGCACCCCCCAGGCTCCACTCGGACCGCTCGCTCCCGCTTCGAGCCGGCCGGTCCTCTCGTCCTACGGCTGTCGTTCTGCTGCTCCTGCTACTGCCTTGCTTGTGCTTGTGCTGTTGCTGTTGGTGCTGATGTTGTGTTGCTTCCGCGCGCCGCTTGTGGCGGACGACTCCGATTGTTACAGCGTGCGTCCCGCTCGATACGTCACGTACGCACATCACGGCGCTCGATCCCCGGAAGCGCTTCCGCGTCTCCCGTGCGTACTCCCCCCGCACCTGCAACGCGCCCCCAGGCTATCGAATATGTATTCGAAGATGCCGTTTCCGGCGACAACACCCCTCGATCGAGTGACCCCCCTCAAGGATTGCCCGCCGCAGCCGAGGGGAGATCTTCACCGGGAGGCGGACCGCTCGGGGACATCGGTCCGAAGGGGATGACCCTGGGAGCTCGGGGCTCCGGGTCAGCACAGGGGAGGACAGGCCCCGGCGCCACACGGCGCCGGGGCCCTCCGCGTCTCTGCGGCACATCATCCCGTCCCCTCCCCGGCCCACCGTGACGTCGCCGCCACGGCAGGCACAGAGCCCTCAGGTCATATGCCTCACGCGCAAGCCTCGCACGCGAACGGCGCGAGCGCTGCGATTCGGACCACTGAATCTTGGACCGAATCTCAACTAACGCTCCATCCTCAGCAGTTGAGTACCGTCAGCCTGACGGACAGTCACTTCCCCCCGGCGTGACGGTCACTCAGCGCTTGGCCACGAAGACGTGCGAGGCGACGTCGGACTGCAGCTCCGCGGCCTCGCCGCCGCTGCCCACGAGCACGCCGCCCGCCGACTCCGTCACGCTCACCACGGAACCCGGCTGCACACCCGCCCGCCGCAGCGTGTACATCAGCTGCGCGTCCGTCTGGATCGGCTCGCCGATACGCCGTACGACGACGGTCTTGCCCTCCACGCCCGGGTCGAGGTCGGCCAGCGACACCATGCCCTCGTCCAGGAACGGGTCGGCGCCGTCCTTCTCGCCCAGCTCCTCCAGGCCCGGGATCGGGTTCCCGTACGGCGACTCGGTCGGGTGGCGCAGCAGCTCCAGCACGCGGCGCTCCACGGCCTCGCTCATCACGTGCTCCCAGCGGCACGCCTCCGCGTGCACCTGCTCCCACTCCAGGCCGATCACGTCGACGAGGAGACACTCCGCCAGCCGGTGCTTGCGCATCACGCGCGTCGCCAGGCGGCGGCCCTCGTCCGTGAACTCCAGGTGGCGGTCGGGGGCGACCGACACCAGACCGTCGCGCTCCATGCGCGCGACCGTCTGGCTGACCGTCGGGCCGCTCTGGTCGAGCCGCTCGGCGATCCGGGCGCGCATCGGGACCACACCTTCCTCCTCCAGTTCGAGGATGGTGCGGAGATACATCTCCGTGGTGTCGATCAGTCCGGACATTCGTGTGCCCCTCGATGAGATCTGCCGAAGGCTCGACGGCTCCCCGGCGTGTGCGCTGGCCCTGCATTCAATTCTGCCGGATACCACTGACAACCGTGCCGCGCCGTTGAAACCACACGGTGACGACTGCGGTGACGACTGGGGTCATGACCGTACAGACGGGAACGCGGTTCCGTCCCCTCGGGTCGTACGGACAGCGAACTCGGGCCCGTATTGACAGAGAAGTGGTCCAGACCGCACCGTGATCAGCATCCTCTAGAGCCGGAAGGGCTGTTACGAATGGGCGACAGCAAGCTGGCCGAGCGGTTCTTCGACGCCGCGACGGACCTGCTGCGACGGGTACGGGACGAGGAGACGGAGGCCGTCGCGGCAGCCGGCACGCTGATCGCGGACACCGTGGCCGACGGCGGCCGGCTCTTCGCGTTCGGCGCCGGGCACTCCTCCCTCGCCGCTCAGGACATGGTCTACCGCGCGGGCGGCCTCGCCCTGATGAACCTCCTCGCCGTGCCCGGCGCCGTCGGCGTGGAAGCGCCCGCCACCCTGGGCTCCGCCCTGGAACGGGTCGACGGCCTCGCGACCGCGGTCCTCGACACCAGCCCGCTCCGCTCCGGCGACCTCCTCGTGATCATCTCCCTCTCCGGCCGCAACGCCCTCCCCGTCGAGATGGCCACGCACGCCCGCGAGCTGGGAGTGAAGGTCATCGGCGTGACCTCGGTGGCGTACGCCTCCCGGACCACCTCCCGGCACTCCTCCGGCACCTACCTGAAGGACCACTGCGACATCGTCCTGGACTCCAAGATCCCCGTGGGCGACGCGGAGCTCACCGCCGAGAACATCGAGGCCCCGTTCGCCCCCGCCTCCACCGTCGTCACCACGGCCCTCCTCCAGGCCGTCATGGCCACCGCCGCAGGCACCCTCGCCGACCGCGGCATCGAGCCCCCGCTGCTGCGCTCGGGCAACGTCGACGGCGGCCACGAGTGGAACAACCGCATCCTGCGCGAGTACGGCGAGCGGATCTTCTACCTGGGCTAGGGACTGCCCGGCCATGCTTGTGGGAACCCTGGGACACCCGGGGACGGAAATCCGGCGTACAACGATTTCCCCCAATCTTGCGGGAAGCGATGTGTGCTGGGTCACGTTCGAGTTGAATGACTACTGAGTAGCAAACCGACGCGCCGTACGTGCGGACGCAGCCTGCAGGGGGTTCAGGTGAGTGCTTCCCGGCGTAGTGGAACCACGGACGAGCTGGGGCCCGACGAGCCCGAGCACGGCACGGGCACGCCCGTGACCGACGGAGCCGAGCCCACGGCCGAGGCGGACGAGCCCGAGCGCGACGACTCGGACCTCCTCGCCGCCCTTCTCGACGGCATGGACGCCGCCCTGTGCGCGTTCGACGCCGACGGGGCCGTCACCCACTGGAACCGCGAGGCCGAGCGCATCCTCGGCTGGACCGCCACGGAGGCCGTCGGCCGGCACGGGTTCGCCGACTGGGCCGTACGGGCCGCGGACGCCGAGGAGGTCGAGGGGCGGCTCATGTCCGCCATGCACGCCCCCGGGCGGCAGGTGCACGAGTTCGCACTGCTGACCAAGGACGGCGGACGCGTCCTCGTACGCACCCAGTCCGCCGCCGTACGCGGCCCCGACGGCAAACCCGCCGGCGTCTACTGCGCCTTCAGCGAGGTCCACGCCCAGATCGACCTCGAACGGTCCATCGCCCTCAGCGAGGCACTCCTGGAGGACGCCAGCTGGGGCGTCGTCCTCGTCGACGCCGACCTGAGGCCCGCCGTCGTCAACGCCCACGCGGCCCGCTCACTCGGCATCGGACGCACCGCCGTCCTCGGCCGTCCCCTCGGCGAGCTCCTCACCCAGGGCGTCGAGGAACTCGAGAGCGCCCTCACCCACGTACTCGCCGAGGGCGCCCCGCCCGCACCCGCCGAGATCTGGGTGGGCGTGCGCACCCCCGACGGCGAGAAACGGCGCTGCTGGCGCAGCGGCTTCCTGCGCCTGGCCTCGCCCCTCGCCGAGGAACCCGTACCCCTGGGCGTCGGCTGGCTCTTCCAGGACATCACCGAAGCCAAGCTGAGCGAACAGGAAGCCGCGCTGCTGCGCTTCCGCACCAACCAGCTCCACCGGGCCGCGCGCGCCGCCGCCGAGTGCGAGAACCCCGCCGAGGCCGCCACCGTCCACCTCGACTTCTCCCTCGCCGGCTTCGCCGACCACGCGATCGTCGACCGGGTGACCGCGAGCCCGACAGCGGACGCCGACGCCCCGGTACGGCTCGTACGCGCCGCCGCCACCCCCTCCGGCGCCCCCGGCCCCAGCCACCTCACCGGCCACGCGGGCCTCCCCGTCCGCTACCCGGAGGGCCACCCCGCCCTCCAGTGCGTCGACCGCGTCGGCTCCGTACGCGCCAACGCCGACACCAGCACACCCGAAGCCGCCCGCGAATGGGCCACCGCCCGCCAGTGGCCCCCCGACACCGTCCACGCCCTGTGCACCGTCCTCCGCAGCCGAGGCCGCACCCTGGGCGTCGTCACCTTCCTCCGCGGCAGGGGCCGCACCCAGTTCGAACGCACCGACGCGGCCTACGCGGAGGACGTGGCGGCACGGATCGCGGGGGCGCTGGACCTGGCGGAGTTGGCGGAGCCGGAGTAGCCGCCTCGGTGGGGACTCCTGGAAGTTGATTCGACTTTCGGCAGTGTCGGGCGCCCTCCGGTCGCCGTACCGTCGCTTCCGTGGCCGGCGCGACGATCAACAGGGCGATCAAAAGGGCGATCAACAGAGGGCCCGCTCTTCTGACCGGAGCCGCGGCGGTGACCGCCGGGCTGAGCATGGTGAACCGACCAGCCCCGTCAGGGACCGGTACGCAGCCGCCGAGCGCCCATCAGTGACCTCGACGGCACCGGCATCCCCCAGCCCGCCCGGAGACAGCCAGGCGCGCGCGGCAGATCACCCATTTGGTGTGAACACACAATCTCGCCCGCCGAGGGATAGCAGCGGGCGGCTCATCGCGTCGTGATGGTTGCCGAGAAGGGGGAGGGTCGATGAAGGCGTCGAGTCACGACGAGTTCCGAGAGTTCGTAGCGATGCGCTCCACCGCGCTGCTGCGGCTCGCGGTGCTGCTCACCGGCGGGGACAGACATGCCGCGGAGGACCTGCTGCAGATCGCGCTGATGAAGGCCTACGGGCGCTGGGCGCACATCGAGCAGCCCGAGGCGTACGTCCGCCAGGTCCTGTACCGCCAGCAGGTCAACCGCTGGCGGCTGCGCAGACACCGCGCCGAGACGACGGTGCCCGTACTGCCCGAGTCCGACAGGGAGGCCGACACCGGGTCGGACTCCGAACTGCGGGTCGCGCTGTGGGCGGCACTCGGTCAGCTGACGAAGCGGCAGCGGGCCGTGGTCGTGCTGCGCTACTTCGAGGACCTGCCCGAGTCCGAGGTCGCGGCGCTGCTGGGGTGCCCGGTCGGCACGGTGCGCAGTACGGCGCACCGGTCGCTCGCCAAGCTCCGGGCCCTCGTACCGGACCTCGGGCCCGAAGGGCACGGGGAACAGGCCCAGCCGCTCAGCTATGCCTCGAAGGGGGTCCAAGGATGACGACGGAACAGGTGGAGGAGAAGGTCCGGGAGACACTGCACGCCGTCGCCCTGGATCGGGTGCGCGCGCCCGGAGACCTGGCCGAGAAGGTGGTACGGCGGCACAGGCAGCGCCGGTTCTCGCAGGCAGCGGGGGCGGCGGTGGCCGTCGCGGCGATCACCGTGGGGGCGGTGTTCGGCTTCGGTGGCGGCGGTGGGGCCGATCCGGACCATCCTGTGCGGCCGGCGGTGTCGCCGGAGGGCTGGAAGCCGTGGCAGAGCGACGCCCGGGGCGCGAGCGAGCGGGGCTGTCTGGTGGACGGTTCCGCGCTGTACTGCGCCGGGTACAAGTACGACGCCGCGAAGTTCGACGCCAACACCGGCGAGCGGCTGTGGACGGTCAAGGTCAACGGCGAGGGCGACGGGCCCGACCACCCGTTCGCCGTGCGCGACGGGGTGCTCTACGGCTACCGCAACCACACCGCGAAGAAGCAGCCGAACGGGGACTACATGGGCGGTACCGATCTGATGGCGGTGAACGCCGACACCGGCGCTCTGCTGTGGAAGGTCGAGATGCCGCAGGACGACCGCACCGACCAGGCCGCCATGCTCATCGACGGCGCGGTGCTGGCGAACACCCCGTCGCTGCGCACGATGTCGGCCCTCGACCCACGGACCGGCAAGGAGAAGTGGCGCCACACCTGGGACAAGGGCGCCGCGTGCCAACGGGCGGTGCTGAGCGGTGTGCCGTATCTCGTGTGCCTGCGCGACGTCGAGAATCCGGACGCCACCGACGTCCTCCGTCTCGATCCCGCCACCGGAAGCGCCAGGAAGGTCATGACCCTTCCCGGCGGCTGGGGACTCAGCGGGACCTCGGGGGACCGGCTGGTCCTGGCCGAACAGAGGGACGCGACCGACAAGGACCTGCGGCTGACCGTCATCAGCGGCTCCGGGGAGCAGACCTCACACTCCTACCGGGTCGAGGGTCTGCAGGCCACCTCGGAGGTCGTCGGTGACCGTCTGATCTCCGTGTCCTGGAAGGGCAAGGCCTCGGCCTACTCGCTGACCACGGGAAAGACCCTGTGGACCCGCCCCGTGGGCGTCAAGATGCCCAACCGGGACAGGATGACGGGCCTCGCGTCTCCCGTGGTGTCGGAGAGCCAGCAGGTCGTCTACTTCTTCAGCCCGACCGGGGATCTGTCCGGCCTCGACCTGCGCACGGGCGAGCAGGTCTGGCGCGATCACGTCGACACCGGCAAGTGGAAGCCCGGCTTCAGGGACTCGCCCCAGGTCCTGCTCCACGAGGATGCGCTGGTCGCCCGGAACGACAGCAGGATCGTCTCCCTCCTGCCACGGATCGGCGACTGACCCGAAGGCCGGGTGGAAATACTTGGTGCGTGACGAGTTTCCGGCTCGCGGCGTACGCCGTGTGCATCGAGGACGGGCGGGTACTGCTCGCGCGCTGCGTATCGCCTGAAGGCGAGTCCACCTGGACTCTTCCGGGCGGCAAGGTCGAGCACGGAGAGGATCCGTTCGACGCGGTGATTCGGGAGGTCGTGGAGGAGACCGGCTGCGACGCGGTGGTCGAACGCCTGCTGGGCGTCGACTCCAGGGTGATCCCCGCAGCCGAACGCACCGTCCCCGGCGGACCGGACCACCAGAATGTCGGCGTCTTCTATCAGGTCCGTATCACGGGCGGTCAACTCCGGCCCGAACCGAACGGCCATGTCGTCGAGTCGGCCTGGACTCCGGTCCCCGACGTCGCCTGCCTGCGCCGGTCATCGCTGGTCGACATCGGCCTCACCCTGGCGCAGACCCTTCCAGCAACCGGTCACGTCGCGCGCGTCCCGGTCGGCGGTCTGATCCAGCACTGAGGGCACTGCCCGCATCCGACTGCGCCCGCTCGATCGTCGTATGGCTCACGGGATCGGCGAGACAGGCTCTAGCAGCAGAGGCGGCCACTCGTTCGAGGATTTGGTGCGATTCGCACAGATGAGTGCTTTCCCGAGGGTTTGGCCTGTAATGGAGCCGTGATCGATAGCGTCGTCCACAACTTCGGAAAGGAGGTCACTCGCTCCCCGGCCACAAGCCGGAACCCGGGCCCGGTCGCGCTCGGGTTGAGTGACCAGCCCCAGTCATCACGGTCCAAAGGATCAAGGAGGTGCCCTTGATGACTACGTTTCCTGCAGGTGAGCAGACCCACCGGGCTGTGCTTCCTCAGCAGCTCGCTCTGGAATCCGTGGGAGCAGACACCCCTGGGAGCAGGGACGAAACGGCTCACGGACACCCCGCCGCGGCGCGGGGCACCGGCAGGGAACATGGGCGAGGGGAGACCAGCCGGCCCAGCACCAGGGGCCGTCGGCGTCACACTGGAGCCGCTGTCGAGGCAGCGGGGACAGCAGCGAGCGGGAGCGGTGACGCTTCCAAAGAGGAGCAGGTGTACGAGGGCGGCAGCGGAGACGGCAGGGTCTTCGTCCTCTCCAAGGAAGGGCAGCCCCTCATGCCCTGCCATCCCGCCCGCGCCCGTGAGCTGCTCCGTAAAGGACGAGCCGTCGTCGCACGACAGGTCCCGTTCACCATCCGGCTCAAGGACCGCACGCTTGCCGAGTCCGAGGTCGACGGCGTGCAGTTACGGATCGATCCAGGTTCCAAGGGCACCGGGCTTGCCCTCACCGACGAGAAGAAGGAGACCGATGAGCGCGGCGCCATCATCACCGTGAGGCGCGGTCTGGTAGCGGTGGAGCTTCAGCATCGTGGTGACCAGATCCATCACTGCATGCAACAGCGCGCTGGCTACCGACAGAGACGACGTTCGGCCAACTGCCGTTACCGGGCGCCTCGGTCGAACAACCGGCCACGCGCAGCAGGCTGGCTACCGCCGTCTCTGCGTCACCGCGTGGACACCACGCTCTCCATGGCCACCCGCATCTGTCGATACGCGCCGGTGACCGAGATCCACGTCGAGAACGTCACCTTCGATACCCACTCCATGAGCGCGGGCAGAGCCCTCACCGGCGTCGAGCGCCAGCTTGGAACGCTCGCCGGTACCGATGCCCGCGCCTACCTCCACGCCAAGTGGAACAGGGCATGCGCATACTGCGACGCCACTGGTGTCCCGCTGAACATCGACCACCTCAGGCCACGCAGCGGAGGGGGCTCCAGTCGCATCACGAACCTCGTCCTCGCCTGCGTCCCGTGCAACCAGGCCAAGGGCAGCAGCCCCGTCGAAGTCTTCCTGGCACAGCAGCCAGGCCGCCTCGCGAAGATCCTCCAGCAAGTCCGCACACCGCTCCACGACGCCGCAGCGATGAATGCGACCCGCTGGCAACTTATGGAGGAGTTGAACTCTCTCGGCAGACCGGTGCACGCCTGGTCTGGCGGACGCACCAATGAGAACCGCACCGCCGCCGGGCTCCGCAAGACACACACCTTGGACGCGCTCTGCATCGGAGAGCTGGACCACAAGAACGGCCATTCGGTCGTGCGGCACCCGGTGCAGGTGCTCGTAGCCAAGGCCACCGGGCGCGGCTCGTACGCGCGCACCACGCCGGACCGGTTCGGGTTTCCCCGACTCCGGCGTGCCCGCTCCAAGCAGCACGTCGGATACGTCACAGGGGATCTCGTGCGGGCCACCATGCCCTCAGGGAAGTGGGCAGGCACGTGGACGGGGCGCATCTCTGTCCGAGCCAGAGGCCAGCACAGTCTCGCGACGCCAAGGGGCCGTATCAATGTCTCTCACCGCAATCTGCGGCTCCTCCAACGAGGCGACGGATACGGATATGCCACTCGGCACGAGGCATCGCCGTCAACAGTTCGGAAAAACAGTTGAGCGACGCGAGATCGGTTCTTAGGGTGTGGCTTACACAGAAGGGAGGTGATCGGGTAAATGAGTGAAACCCGGACGCGTGAGGTGGCTGCGGACTAGCGGTCCGTCACCACGCTCAGTGCGGTGCCGGACCAGCGCGTGAGTTGAGCGCGCAGCCGGCCCAATCCCAAGCAGTCACCCGACCCGCAGGCTCGCCGGTACGTCCGGCCGGCTCCCCCGCCGTGAGGCGAGGGGACCAGAGCCTGCGGGTCGTCTGCGTTTCAGGGGCCCCGGAAGGCCACCCCGGGCCTCAGTGGGCGATGTCCTCGTAGCCCTCGATCGCGCTGGGGTTGCGGGTGCCCGGGCCCACGTAGCGGGCGGAGGGGCGGACGAGGCGGCCGGTGCGCTTCTGTTCCAGGATGTGGGCCGACCAGCCGGCCGTGCGGGCGCAGGTGAACATCGATGTGAACATGTGGGCGGGGACCTCGGCGAAGTCGAGGATGATGGCCGCCCAGAACTCGACGTTCGTGGCGAGGACGCGGTCGGGGCGGCGGGCGTGGAGTTCCGCCAGGGCCGCCTTTTCCAGGGCTTCGGCGATCTCGAAGCGGGGGGCTCCCAGTTCGCGGGCCGTGCGGCGCAGGACGCGGGCGCGCGGGTCCTCGGCCCGGTAGACGCGGTGGCCGAAGCCCATGAGGCGTTCGCCCCTGTCCAGGGCCTGCTTGACGTAGGCCTCTGCGTCGCCCGTTCGCTCGATCTCCTCGATCATGTGGAGGACTCGGGAGGGGGCGCCGCCGTGCAGGGGGCCGGACATCGCTCCGACCGCCCCGGACAACGCCGCCGCCACGTCCGCGCCCGTCGAGGCGATGACACGCGCTGTGAACGTGGACGCGTTCATGCCGTGCTCGGCGGCGCTCGTCCAGTACGCGTCGACGGCCTTCACGTGCTTGGGGTCGGGCTCGCCGCGCCAGCGGATCATGAAGCGTTCGACGACGGACCGGGCCTTGTCGATCTCGCGCTGCGGGACCATGGGCAGGCCCTGGCCGCGGGCGGACTGGGCGACGTAGGACAGGGCCATGACGGCGGCGCGGGCGAGGTCCTCGCGGGCCTGTTCGGCGTCGATGTCGAGGAGGGGTTTCAGGCCCCAGACCGGTGCCAGCATCGCGAGCGCCGACTGTACGTCCACGCGGATGTCGCCCGAGTGGATGGGGATGGGGAAGGGTTCGGCGGGGGGCAGGCCGGGGTTGAAGGCTCCGTCGACGAGCAGGCCCCATACGTTGCCGAAGGAGACGTGGCCGACCAGATCCTCGATGTCGACGCCCCGGTACCTCAGGGCGCCGCCCTCCTTGTCCGGTTCGGCGATCTCCGTCTCGAACGCGACGACTCCTTCGAGTCCGGGTACGAAGTCGGACATCAGGCGGCTCCTCGTGATGTGTGCGACGGATGGTGTTGTGGGGGGTTCGGTCCGCTTGCAGGGGTTGACCTGGCCTTTGGCCGGAAAGCGGACGATCGCGGTCGGTTCCGCGGTCGATTTCGAAGACTCGCGGTCCGAAGCGGTCACCCCGGTGATGCCCCGTACGGTCGGCGGTCACCCAACCGGGACGATGGACGATGCAGAACGATATCCCTGAGTGCCATCTTTGGGGAGATGTCGCGGCACTCAGTGCCAGCGAGTGAGGAAGGACACCCGCCGCGCACCCCGGGGCGCATACGGCAGGATGGCCACGTGAGCGACCGCGAAGCCGACCACAATGACGACCACGAAGCCGACCATGAGGTCGTCTACGACCCCGCCGAGCCCGTTCCGGACCCGGCCGCCATGCGCAAGCAGTACCGGGCCGAGGGGCTGGACGAGGGCGAGCTGGCCGGGCATCCGATGTCGCAGTTCGAGCGCTGGTTCCGGCAGGCCGCGGCCGAGGGCGCGGTGTTCGAGCCGAACGCCATGGTGGTGTCGACCGCGGACGCCGAGGGCCGGCCGAGTTCCCGTACGGTGCTGATGAAGGCGTACGACGAGCGGGGCTTCGTCTTCTACACGAACTACGGGTCGCGCAAGGCCCGCGACCTGGCGGAGAACCCCCACGTCTCGCTGCTCTTCCCCTGGCACGCGATCGCCCGCCAGGTGATCGTCTCCGGCACCGCTCACCGTACGGGCCGGGACGAGACGGCGGCGTACTTCCGGACCCGGCCGCACGGTTCGCAGCTCGGGGCCTGGGCCAGCGCGCAGTCCTCGGTGATCTCCTCGCGCGCCGAGCTCGACGGCGCCTACGAGGAGCTGAGTACCCGCTATCCGGAGGGCGAGCAGGTGCCGGTGCCGCCGGACTGGGGCGGGTTCCGGGTCGTACCGCGGTCGGTGGAGTTCTGGCAGGGGCGGCACAACCGGCTGCACGACCGGTTGCGGTACGTGGCGGAGCCGGACGGAGCGTGGCGGGTGGAGCGGCTCAGCCCCTGAGCCCGTACGTCTCACCCGTACGCCTCACCCGTACGTCTCACCCGTACGCCTCACCCGTACGTCTCAGGTGAGCGCCTCGTCCAGCAGTACCGCCCACTGCGCCACGACCCGGTCCCGGCGGCCGGTGTCGTCGGTGAGCAGGTTGGCGAGGCCGAGGCCGCGGGCCATGTCGAGGAGGCCCTGGACGGTTTCACGGGCTCCGGGCACGGACTCGTCGGCGCCGAGCAGGTCCACGGCGATCCGGTGCGTCTCGCGGCCGACGCGGGACTCGAGTTCGGTGACTCTCGGGCGGAGCTGGTCCTCGTTGGAGGCGGCGACCCACAGGTGGAGGGCGGCGCGGAAGAGGGGGCCGGTGTAGAGGTCGACGAGGGCGGCGACCACGTCCCGGCGGTCGGCGGCGCCCTGGGGGAAGAGGGCGCGCAGGGCCGTGGAGCGCTCTTCGGCGACGTACTCGACGGCCGCGGTGAACAGGTCCTCGCGGGTCGGGAAGTGGTGCTGGGCGGCACCTCGGGAGACTCCGGCGCGTTCGGCGACGACGGAGACCGTCGAGCCCGCCCAGCCGTGTTCGGCGAGGCAGGCGACGGCGGCCTCCAGGAGCCGCTGCCGGGTGGCCCGGCTGCGGTCCTGCTTGGGGACGCGATCGGGCACGCGATCGGGCACGCGGTCGGGCACGTGGTCGACCGTGTTCACACCGCCCATGAGGGGTCCCGTCGTTCGAGGAAGGCCGTCATTCCCTCGCGGGCCTGCGGGGAGGAGAACAGCCGCGCCGAGAGGGCCGTGAGGTCGGCCGCGTCCCGGTCGAATGCCTGGAGCACCTTGGCCGTGAGCAGCTGTTTCGTCTCGGCGAGGCCCTGGGGGGAGGCTCGGCGGAGGCCGTCGAGGACGGGGGCGAGGATGTCGTCCACGTCGTCGCCGGTCGCGGTGAGCAGGCCGATGCGGGCCGCTTCGGGCGCGTCGAAGCGTTCGCCGGTGAGGTAGTAGCGGGCGAGGGCGCGCGGGTCGGTGCGGGGCAGGAGGGGCAGGGAGATGACGGCGGGGGCGACGCCGATGCGGACCTCCGTGAAGGCGAAGGTGGCTTCGGTGGAGGCCACCGCGATGTCGCACGCGCCGAGCAGGCCGAGGCCGCCGGCGCGTACGTGTCCGGTGACGCGGGCGAGGACCGGTTTGCGCAGTGCGACGATCTGGCGCATCAGGTCGACGAGGGCGTCCGGGTGCGGGGGGTCGCGCAGGTCGGCTCCCGCGCTGAAGGTGTTCCCGGTGTGGGTGAGGACGACGGCGCGGACGTCGCGGTCCTTGCCGCACCGGGTCAGGGCGTCGGCGAGTTCGGCGACGAGCGCGGCCGACAGGGCGTTGCGGTTGGCGGGTGAGTCGAGGGTGAGGGTGGTGAGGGCGCGGTGGTGCTCGGCGTGGACGAGGGCGGTCGCTGTTTCTTGGGCGGTCACGGATTCTCGGGCGGTCACTGGTTCTCGGGCGGTCACTGCTTCTCCCGTAGTTCCTGGAGCTTGCGCTGTTCCTGGAGGTCGCGCAGTTCGCGGCGGAGGATCTTGCCGGAGGCGGCGCGGGGGACGCCGGCGATGAAGGTGACGCGGCGGACGCGTTTGTAGGGGGCGACGCGTTCGGCGACGTGCATCATGACCTCGCCCTCGGTGAGGTCGGTCGCGGTCGGCTGGCGGACGACATAGGCGTGCGGGACCTCGTTGTTGTCGTCGTTGTAGAAGCCGATGACGGCGGCGTCGGCGATGCCGGGGTGGGTGAGGAGGAGGGCTTCGAGTTCGGCGGGGGCGACCTGGAAGCCCTTGTACTTGATGAGTTCCTTGACGCGGTCGACGATGTAGAGCCAGCCGCCCGCGTCGGCGTGGCCGACGTCGCCGGTGTGCAGCCAGCCGTCCTCGTCGATCATGGCGGCGGTGGCGTCGGGGCGTCCCAGGTAGCCCTTCATGACCTGGGATCCGCGGATGAGGACCTCACCGGGTTCGCCGGCGCCGACGTCCTTGCCGGGGTCGTCGAGGGAGACGATCCGCATCTCGGTGCCGGGGAGGAGCTTGCCGACCGTGCCGGGGGGTGCGTCCTGGGCGTGGTCGAAGGGCACCAGGTGGGTGCAGGGCGAGAGTTCCGTCATGCCGTAGCCCTGGACGATGGGCGGCAGGCCGAGGCGGCGGGCGCAGGCGTGGGCGAGGTGGGCGTCCAGGGGTGCGGCGGCGGAGATGATGTGTTTCAGGGACGACAGGTCGTACTGGGCGACCGCCGGGTGCTTGGCGAGGGCGAGGACGATCGGCGGGGCCACGTACAGGTGGGTGATGCGGTGCGTCTCGATCGCGGCGAGGAACGTCTCCAGGTCGAAGCGCGGCAGGACGACGACGGTGGCGCCCCGTCTGAGGGGGGCGTTCATGAGGGCGGTCAGGCCGTAGATGTGGAAGAAGGGCAGGACGGCGAGGGTGCGGTCGCCGGGCCCGACCGTCATGACGGGTTCGAGCTGCGCGAGGTTGGTGGCGATGGACCGGTGGGTGAGCATGACGCCCTTGGGGATGCCGGTCGTGCCGGAGGAGTACGGCAGGGCGGCGACGTCCTCGACGGGGTCGAGGGCGAGGTGCGGTTCGGGTGCGGCGGTGGCCAGCATGTCGATCAGTGAGCGGTGTCCGGTCGCGCTGTCGCAGACGAAGATCTCCCTGATGCCGCCGGCGCGTTCGGCGGCCGTGCGGGCGGTCTCCAGGAGGGGTGAGACGGTGACGATCCAGCGGGCGCCGGAGTCGGTGAGCTGTTTGGCGAGTTCGTCGGGCGTGGCGAGGGGGTGCACGGTGGTGACGGAGGCTCCGGCGCGCGTGGCGGCGTAGAAGGCCGTGGGGAAGGCGATCGTGTTGGGGCTGTGCAGGGCGAGCACGTCGCCCTTCTCGACGCCGGCGTCCGCGAACGCGGCGGCCAGCCGCCGGTGGAAGCGGTCCAGTTGCTCGTACGTGATCGTGGTGCCGTCGACGCCGTCGATCAGCGCGGGTGTGTCGCCGAACTCGGCGGCCCGGCCCAGGACGGCCTCGTGGATGGGCAGTTCGACGGCCGGGACTTCTGCGTACTCGCTGCGGAACACGGTTCCTCCTCGCACGACGGTGTGCTGCGGGGTACGGAGTGGAACGGCCCCCACGTTCAGTACGACTTGGGCAGGCCCAGGGTCTGGTGGGAGACGTAGTTGAGAATCATCTCCCGGCTCACCGGTGCGATACGAGACACGCGCGCGGCCGTGATGAGGGAACCGAGTCCGAACTCGCGGGTGAGTCCGTTGCCGCCGAGGGTGTGCACCGCCTGGTCGACGGCCTTCACGCAGGCCTCCCCGGCGGCGTACTTGGCCATGTTGGCGGCCTCACCGGCGGCCGCGTCGTCCCCGGAGTCGTAGAGGTGGGCGGCCTTCTGCATCATCAGGCGGGCGAGTTCGAGCTCGATGTGGGCCTGAGCGAGGGGGTGGGCGATGGCCTGGTGGGCGCCGATGGGGGTCTTCCACACGGTGCGGTCGCGGGCGTACTCGACGGCCTTGGCGACGGCGTAGCGGCCCATGCCGATGGCGAACGCGGCGGTCATGATGCGCTCGGGGTTGAGGCCGGCGAAGAGCTGCAGCAGGCCCGCGTCCTCGTCTCCGACGAGTGCCTCGGCGGGCAGCCGTACGTCGTCCAGGGTGAGCTCGAACTGCTTCTCGGCGGAGGTGATCTCCATGTCGATCGGGCGTCGTTCGAAGCCGGGGGCGTCCCTCGGGACGATGAACAGGCAGGGTTTGAGGGTGCCGGTGCGGCCCTCTTTATTGGACACAGTTTCGGTGCGGCCGACGATGAGGGTGGCGTCGGCGATGTCGACGCCGGAGACGAAGACCTTGCGGCCGGTGAGGAGGTAGTCGGCGCCGTCGCGGCGGGCGGTGGTGGTGATGCGGTGGGAGTTGGAGCCGGCGTCGGGTTCGGTGATGCCGAAGGCCATGGTGCGGGTGCCTTCGGCGATTCCGGGGAGCCACTGCTTCTTCTGGGCCTCGGTGCCGAAACGTGCGATCACTGTGCCGCAGATGGCCGGTGAGACGATCAGCATGAGCAGGGGGCTGCCGGCTGCGCCGAGCTCTTCGAGGACGATGGAGAGTTCGTAGATGCCTCCGCCTCCGCCTCCGTACTCCTCCGGGAGGTTGACGCCGAGGTAGCCGAGCTTGGCTGCCTCTTGCCAGAGCTCGTCGGGGTAGCGGTCCTCCTGGTGGACGTTGAGGAGGTAGTCGCGGCCGTAGCGCCTGCCGAAGGCGGAGACGGCGGTTCGTAGGGCCTTGTGTTCGTCGGTTTCCATGAGGGTGGTCATGGGGCTCCTAAGGGGGTGGGGCTGAATGCCGTCTGGAGAGTGCGGGTTGTTTGTGGCGGGTCGCGCCCACGCGGCGGAGCCGCATGATCGACACAGTCCCGCGCCCCTTAAAGGCCGTGCACTACCGCCAACAGCGCTCCGGGCTCTACCTGTTGGCCCGGCTTGGCGTGCAGAGCCGTGAGCATGCCCGTTGCCGGGGCTGTGATCTTGTGTTCCATCTTCATCGCCTCCAGCCAGAGCAGGGGTTGGCCCGCCTGCACCTCGGCGCCCTCCGTCAGGCCCTCGGCGACTCGTACGACCGTGCCGGGCATCGGGGCCAGCAGGGAGCCGGGGGCGTGGTGGGCTGTGGGGTCCGGGAAGCGGGGCAGTGCCCTGAGTGCCGTGGTGTTGACGTACACCTCGTCGCCGTAGCGCGTGACCTCGAACCTGCGCTGGACGCCGTCCACTTCGAGGACGACCAGGTCGGACGTGACGCGCACGACCCGTACCCCGTCCGCCGCCAGGCCCTCACGCGTGTGCCGGTAGTGGACCTCGTGTTCCTCGCCCGCCATCGCGTACCGCTTGAGATGCGGCTGGGAGGGCAGGTTGCGCCAGCCGCCGAAGCGGGAGCGGGAGGGGCCGTGGGTGTCGGCGAGGGCGGCGGCCAGGGGGGCGTACGGGTCGGGGGTGGCGGTGGTGAGGTCGTCGAGGTGGCGGTCGTAGAAGCCCGTGTCCATGCGGGCCGTGGTGAACTCCTCGTGCCTGAGCGAGCGTACGAGGAGGTCCCTGTTGGTCGTGGGGCCGTGGATCTCCGCTCGTTCCAGGGCGCCCGCGAGCTTGCGCAGGGCCTCGGCTCGTGTGGGGGCGTGGGCGACCACCTTGGCGAGCATGGGGTCGTAGTGAACGCCGATGGGGTCGCCGCCGGTGTAGCCGGTGTCCAGGCGGACGCCGTCCGGGACGGTGAGGCGGTGCACGGTACCGGTCTGGGGGGCCCACGCGCGGGCCGGGTCCTCGGCGTACAGGCGGGCCTCGATGGCGTGGCCGTGGGCGCGCGGGGGGTCGTCGTCGAGGGCGTGGCCCTCGGCGACGCGGATCTGGAGTGCCACCAGGTCGATGCCGAACACCGCCTCCGTGACGGGGTGTTCGACCTGGAGGCGGGTGTTCATCTCCAGGAAGTGGGCCGTGTCCGCGGACACGAGGAACTCGACCGTGCCCGCGCCCGCGTAGTCGACGGCTCGGGCGGCTCGTACGGCCATCGTGTGGAGGGAGTCGGTCAGTTCGGGGGTCAGGCCCGGTGCAGGGGCTTCCTCGACGACCTTCTGGTGGCGGCGCTGGAGGGAGCAGTCGCGGGTGCCGAGGGGCCATACGGTGCCGTGGGTGTCGGCGAGGATCTGCACCTCGATGTGGCGGCCGTTCTCCAGGTACGGCTCGACGAAGACCTCGCCGTCGCCGAAGGCGCTGAGGGCCTCGGCGCGGGCGGCGGTCAGTTCCGCGTCCAGGTCCTCCAGGCGGCGTACGATCCGCATGCCGCGTCCACCGCCGCCCGCCGCCGCCTTCACCAGGACCGGCAGGTCGGCCTCGGTGACGTCGCCGAGCGGCTCGACGCCCATCAGCTTCTTGGCCCGCGTCTTGGACGCCATGGCCTCGATCGCCTCCGGGGGCGGCCCGATCCAGGTGAGGCCCGCGTCGAGGACGGCGCGCGCGAAGCCGGGGTTCTCGGAGAGGAAGCCGTACCCGGGGTGGACGGCGTCGGCGCCCGCGTCCAGGGCGGCCTTCACGATCAGGTCGCCGCGCAGGTAGGTGTCGGCGGGTGCCGCGCCCGGCAGGCGTACCGTCGCGTCGGCCACGCGCGCGTGGAGGGCGTTCTCGTCGGCGTCGGAGTGCACCGTGACGGTTCGGATTCCCAGCTCACGGCAGGTGCGAGCGATACGGCAGGCGATCTCGCCCCGGTTGGCGACGAGCAACGTCCCGATCATTTGGTTCCCTCACATCCGGAAGACGCCGAAGCCACCACGCGCGCCCTCGTAGGGAGCGGTGTGGATCGCGGACAGGCACAGGCCGAGGACGGTACGGGTGTCGCGCGGGTCGATGACCCCGTCGTCGTACAGCCGCCCGGACAGGAACATCGGCAGGGACTCGGACTCGATCTGCTGTTCGACCATCGCGCGCAGGGCGGCGTCCCCTTCCTCGTCGTACGGCTGTCCCTTCGCGGCCGCCGACTGCCGGGCGACGATGGAGAGGACCCCGGCGAGCTGTTGCGGGCCCATGACGGCCGACTTGGCGCTGGGCCAGGCGAAGAGGAAGCGGGGGTCGTAGGCGCGGCCGCACATGCCGTAGTGGCCGGCGCCGTACGAGGCGCCCATGAGGACCGAGAGGTGCGGGACCCGGCTGTTGCTGACCGCGTTGATCATCATGGCGCCGTGCTTGATGATGCCGCCCTGCTCGTACTCCTTGCCGACCATGTAGCCGGTGGTGTTGTGGAGGAAGAGGAGGGGGATGTCGCGCTGGTTGGCGAGCTGGATGAACTGGGCGGCCTTCTGGGACTCCTCGCTGAACAGCACGCCCTGGGCGTTGGCCAGGATGCCGACCGGGTAGCCGTGAAGGGTGGCCCAGCCGGTGGCGAGGCTCGTCCCGTACAGCGGCTTGAACTCGTCGAAGTCGGAGGCGTCGACGATCCGGGCGACGACCTCGCGCGGGTCGAAGGGGGCCCGCAGGTCGCCCGGGACGATGCCGAGCAGCTCGTCCTCGTCGTACTTGGGTGGCGCGGCCGGGCCCGGATCGCCGTACGCCTTGCGGTGGTTCAGGCGGGCGACGACGCGGCGGGCCTGGCGCAGGGCGTCCGGCTCGTCGACGGCGAAGTAGTCCGCGAGACCCGACGCGCGCGCGTGCATCTCGGCACCGCCCAGCGACTCGTCGTCGCTCTCCTCGCCCGTGGCCATCTTCACCAGGGGCGGGCCGCCGAGGAACACCTTCGCCCGCTCCTTGACCATGATCACGTGGTCGGACATGCCGGGGATGTACGCGCCTCCGGCGGTGGAGTTGCCGAAGACGACGGCGATGGTGGGGATTCCGGCGGCGGAGAGCCGGGTGAGGTCCCGGAAGATGGCGCCGCCCGGGATGAAGATCTCCTTCTGGGACGGCAGGTCGGCGCCGCCCGACTCGACGAGGCTGATGAGGGGCAGCCTGTTGGCGAGGGCGATGTCGTTGGCGCGGAGGGCCTTCTTCAGGCTCCAGGGGTTGCTGGCGCCGCCGCGCACGGTCGGGTCGTTCGCGGTGATCAGGCACTCGACGCCCTCGACGACCCCGATGCCGGTGACGAGGGAGGCGCCCACGGTGTGGTCGCTGCCCCAGGCGGCGAGCGGGGAGAGTTCCAGGAAGGGCGTGTCGGGGTCCAGGAGCAGCTCGATGCGTTCGCGGGCGAGCAGTTTGCCGCGCTTGCGGTGCCGTGCGACGTACTTCTCGCCGCCGCCCGCGAGGGCCTTCGCGTGCTCGGTGTCGAGCTCGGCGAGTTTGGCGAGCATGGATGCGCGGTGGGCCGTGTATTCGGGGCTCTTGGTGTCCAGGGAGGAGGCGAGGACGGTCAAAGGAGGATCTCCGGGATGTCGAGGTGGCGGCTGCGCAGCCACTCGCCGAGGGCCTTGGCCTGGGGATCGAAGCGGGCTTGCGCGGCGACGCCCTCGCCGAGGATGCCCTCGACGACGAAGTTGAGGGCGCGGAGATTCGGCAGGGCGTGGCGGGTGACGGTCAACTCCGCCGTCTCCGGGAGGAGTTCGTGGAAGCGGTCGACCGTGAGGGTGTGCGCGAGCCACCGCCACGCGTCGTCCGACCGCGCCCAGAGGCCGACGTTGGCGTTGCCACCCTTGTCCCCGCTACGGGCGCCCGCGACGAGGCCGAGGGGCGCGCGGCGGGCGGGGAGCCCGGCGGGAAGGGGCACGGAGGGCAGGGGTTCGGTGGGCGGAGATTCGGCCGTCGGGAACCCTGCGGCCAGGGGTTCGGTGGGCAGGGGCTCAGGTAGTGGGGGGTCGTCGACGGGCTGGAGTACGAGGGTGTCGTGGGGCGGGGGGATGTGGATGCGGCGCCCGTCATGGAGGACCGCCACATGGTCCGCGACGCCATGGTCGACGTACACATCCTCGAAGACCCCATAGGGCGCGCCCTTTCCCGGTGGCGCCAGCACATGGAACCCGGGGTAGCTGGCGAGCGCCAGTTCCACGGCGGCACCGCTGAGCGCCCGCCCCACGGCCGCCTGGTCCGGGTCCCGTACGACGAGCCGCAGCAGCGCGCTCGCGGTCTCCTCGGTGAGGGCGTCGGTGTGGTCGGTGCGGGCGAGGGACCAGGTGATGTGGGCCGGGCGGGACTTGGCCGCGTACAGCGCGGTCTCCATCTGGTCGCGCGCCAGGGCGGCCTTCTTCTCGATGTCGAGCCCGGTCAGGACGAACACGACCTCGTTCCGGTAGCCGCCGATCCGGTTGAGGCCGACCTTCAGGGTGGGCGGCGGGGCCTCGCCGCGCACCCCGGTGATCCGTACGCGGTCGGGGCCCTCCTGGGCCAGCCGGACCGTGTCCAGCCGGGCGGTGACGTCGGGACCGGCGTACCGGGCGCCCGCCGTCTCGTACAGGAGCTGCGCGGTGACGGTGCCGACGTCCACGACGCCGCCCGTCCCGGGGTGCTTGGTGATGACGGCGGTGCCGTCCTCGTGGAGTTCGGCGAGCGGGAATCCGGGGTGGCGCATCCGCCGTACGTCGTGGTCGGTGAAGAAGGCGTAGTTGCCGCCGGTGGCCTGGGTGCCGCACTCCAGTACGTGCCCGGCGACGACGGCACCCGCGAGCCGGTCGTGGTCGTCCGGTGTCCAGCCGAAGTGGGCGGCGGCCGGGCCGGTGACGAGGGCCGCGTCGGTGACCCGTCCGGTGACGACGACGTCGGCGCCCTCCCGCAGGCAGGCCGCGATGCCGAACCCGCCGAGGTAGGCGTGCGCGGCCAGGGTGTCGGGGTGGCGGTGCGTGAGGTCGTCGCCCTCCACGTGGGCGACCTGGACCGGGACACCGAGCTGGTCCGCCAACTCCCGTACGGCGTCGGCGAGTCCGGCCGGATTGAGACCACCGGCGTTGGTGACGATACGGACGCCACGGTCGTGCGCGAGGCCGAGGCACTCCTCCAGCTGACCGAGGAAGGTGCGGGCGTAACCGGCGGCGGGGTCCTTCAGCCGGTCGCGGCCGAGGATGAGCATGGTCAGCTCGGCGAGGTAGTCGCCGGTGAGGACGTCCAGCTCGCCGCCGGTGAGCATCTCGCGCATCGCGTCGAACCGGTCGCCGTAGAAGCCGGAGGCGTTGCCGATGCGCAGGGGCGCGGCGGTCATGTGGCCGTGCCCTTCGGTTCGCGCCCCGCGCCGGGCGGTCCCGCGAAGGCCTGTGCGATGTCCAGCCACTGGTCCGCGTCGGGGCCCTCGGCACGGAGGGCGAGGTCGGCGCGGTGGGCCCGCTGGGTGACCAGGAGACAGAAGTCGAGTGCGGGGCCGGTGACGCGTTGTGAGGCGTCGCCGGGGCCGTACGTCCACGACTCGCCGGAGGGGCTGCGGAGTTCGACGTGGAACTCCTCGAACGGCGGGGTCAGTCCGTGCACGCCGAAGGCGAAGTCGCGGGTGCGGACGCCGAGGCGCACGATGTGCCGGAGCCGGTCGGTGGACGTGCGGGCCACGCCCAGGGCCTCGGCGACGTCCAGGCCGTGGGCCCAGGTCTCCATGAGGCGGGCGGTGGCCATGGAGGCCGTGGACATCGGCGGGCCGTACCAGGGGAACCGTACGCCGTCGGGTGCGGCACGCAGGGCGTGCTGAAGGGCCTTGCGTCCGGCCCGCCAGTCCGCGAGCAGGCGTGCGGGCGGCTTGCCGGCGCCCTCCTCCGCACCGTTGTCCACGAAGTCCCCGGGCGAGGTCAGCGCCGCCTCGACCTCGCGGGCGAAGGCGTCCTGGTCGGTCACGGCCAGCACGGAGGAACGGTCGGTCCAGGCGAGGTGCGCGATCTGGTGGGCGACGGTCCAGCCGGAGGCCGGAGTGGGCAGCGCCCACTGCTCCGGACTCAACTCGGCCACGAGCAGGTCGAGTTCGTCGCTCTCCGCGCGCAGATCGTCGATCACGGGCATCGGGTCTGCCATGGGGCGAGCATGGCAGCGGGGTCAGAAACAATCAAGCGTGCTTGCATTTTTGGCCAGGGCAGGTTCGCCTCTCGACCCATGAGGCCCAGGCGTTGTCGCTGGGGCCGCCTCAGGGGTCGCTGGAAGCGCACAATCCGGTCCACTACTATGCACACACAAGTGCACTAGACTGAACGACCCAGTCCGACGCCTCCTGGACGGCCCCCGTGAACCTCCCCAGCGCTGACCAGTCCGCGCCCACCTCCACATCCGCGCACACGGCGACCGCCGCACACGCACCCGTCCCCGTCGGCCGATCGCGGACCGGAGGCCCTCTCGGGCCGGTCGGGCTCGTTCTCGCCGGCGGGATCTCGGTGCAGTTCGGTGGGGCGCTGGCCGTGACCCTGATGCCGCGGGTCGGGGCGCTCGGCGTGGTGACGCTGCGGCTGCTGGTGGCCGCGGTCGTGATGCTCGTCGTCTGCCGGCCCCGGGTACGGGGGCACTCGCGGACCGACTGGGGCACGGTGATCGCCTTCGGCGCCACGATGGCCGCGATGAACGGCCTCTTCTACCAGGCTGTCGCCCGTATCCCGCTCGGCCCCGCCGTCACCCTGGAGGTGCTCGGCCCGCTCGCGCTGTCCGTGCTCGCGTCGCGCCGCGCGGTGAACCTCGTCTGGGCCGGGCTGGCACTCGGCGGGGTCTTCCTGCTCAGCGGCGGAGGCTTCGGCGACCTGGACCCGGTGGGCGTGGGCTTCGCCCTGGGCGCCGGGGCCATGTGGGCGACGTACATCGTCTTCAGCGCGCGTACGGGCCGCCGCTTCCCGCAGGCCGACGGGCTGGCGCTCGCCATGGTGGTCGCGGCGGTCCTCTTCCTGCCCCTGGGGATCGTCGACGCCGGAGCACGGCTGCTCGACCCGGTCACGATCGCGCTGGGCGCCGCCGTCGCCGTACTGTCGTCCGTCCTCCCTTACACCCTTGAACTCCTCGCCCTGCGCCGCCTGCCCGCGTCCACCTTCGCGATCCTCATGAGCCTCGAACCGGGCATCGCCGCGACCGCCGGTTTCCTGGTCCTCGGCCAGGCGCTCTCTGCCACCGAGGCCCTCGCGATCGCCCTGGTCATCGCGGCGAGCATGGGGGCGGTGCGGACGCAGGTGGGGCGCAAGGGCAAGGAGACGCAAGCAGCGTGAGCGGCTGTGCGTGGCGTCAGCGTGCGAACTTCTCGATGGCCGCTGGGGTGACGGGGGTGAAGAAGTTGACGAGGTTGCCGTCGGGGTCACGGAACAGCAGCGACCGGTTGCCCCAGGGCATCGTGGTGGGCTCGTTGACGAAGTCGGTGACGAAGCCGGCCAGGTTCTCGTGAACGCGGTCCACGTCGTCGACGAGGAACTCGGTGATCACGCTGTGGTTGTCCGCCGGGCGGGCGGAACCCGGGGCGAACAGCGGAACGGTGCGGGTGCCGGCGATCGCGAGGGTGGCGCCCGCGGTCCTGAGTTCGGCGAAGTCCTCGGTGGCCCACACCGCCCGCGCCCCTGTGGCTCGCTCGTAGAACTCGACGAGGCGCGCTACGTCGCTGGTGATGATGCGGATCGAGACGAAGTCCATGGGTATCTCCTTGGCTGTGCGGGAGGCGTGCACGTCGCAGACTAGGAGAAATAGTGGACAGAATCGGTCCAGTATTCGCATTAGGCTGCGAACATGCCTCGACCCACCGGCCGCGTGCTGACACTTTTGGAGCTGCTGCAGTCGGGCGGCACCCGGACCATGGCCGAACTCGCCGACCGGCTCGGCGTCGAAGGGCGCACCGTGCGGCGGTACGTGGACCAGCTGATCGACCTGGACGTGCCCGTGGAATCGGTGCGCGGCCGCTACGGCGGGTACCGGCTCGCCCCCGGGTACCGCTTGCCTCCGCTCATGCTCAGCGACGACGAGGCGCTGGCCGTGCTGCTCGGCCTGGTCGCCGGCCGCCGAGCAGGGCTGACGACGACGGAGCGCGCGGCAAGCGAGACGGCATCGGCGAAGATCCGGCGGGTGCTGCCCAAGCACATCGCCCGTCGGCTCGACACACTCCTGGAAGCTCTCGCCTTCACGGACCAGCCCGGCGAGTTCGACACCCCGGACGCCGGGGTCCTGCTCACCATCGCCGATGCGGTGCGCCACCACCGACCGGTCTCGATCCGCTACACCGACCGCGACGGGCGGCGCAGCGAACGCACACTGCACGCGTACGGGATCGTCGCCCATGCGGGCCGGTGGTACGTCACGGGCAAGGACGCCCGGATCGGCGAGGACCGAACCTTCCGGCTCGATCGCATCGCAGACGCGCGGACCCTGCCCGGCTCATTCGAGGCGCCCGTGGGTCCCCCTCCGGCACAGCGCGTGCTGTCAGCGTTCGCCACGGCCGAGTACCGGCATGAGGTGACCTTGCGGATCCACGGGACAGTCGAGCAGATCCGCGCCCACCTTCCCGCCGGCGTCGCGAGCCTGGAGGAGTACGCGCCCGTGACAGGCGAGGACCGGGCGACCGAGCGCTGGCTGCGCGTCGAGCTGCGGGCGGAGCGGCTCGACTGGTTGCCTCCGGTACTGGCCTCTCTCGACCGGCCGTTCGTCATCGAGCGCCCCGATGAACTGCGCGACCTCGTCATCGCGCTCGCCGATCGCCTCACGTCCTACGCCCGCCAGGCCTGACCGCGAGACACCCATGTCATGAGAGGGCACACCTGGGCCTGGACCCCCTCATCGCGCACCGGTGCGCGCTCCGTGGTGTACGGCGGCTGTCAGCAGGCAGTCAGCTCTGCGGATGTGACACTTTCTCCGGATGTGTCACATCTCGGCTGGTACACCAACCCCGGGGACGCGGCCCCCGTGGCACTGGTCGGCGCGAATGACCTGACTTGATCTTGTCCCGACCACCGTTGTGCCGGAGCCTCAGGACATGCAGAACTTACCGACGTTCATCTTCGTGCATGGCGCCTTCGCCAACTCGTTCTCCTTCGCGCCGCTGCAGGCCGAGCTCGCCCTGCTAGGGCACCGCTCGCTGGCGGTCGACCTTCCCGGTCACGGGTTCCAGGCGACGTTCCCCGCGGCCTACCAAGCTCCGCAGGATCTCGGCGCGCTCGCCTCGGAACCGGGAGGCATCAAGGGCGTCACCCTCGCCGACAACGCAGCCCACCTGATCGAAGTCCTCGAACGGGCGAAGCAGCACGGGCCGGTCATCCTCGTCGGCCACAGCAGGGGCGGCGTCACGATCACCGCGGCCGGCAACGCCCGGCCCGATCTGATCGACCGGATCTGCTACGTCTCCGCATGGTGCCCCGTCGACCTGGACGTCAGCGGCTACTACGCCGAGCCGGAGATGGCGGAAGTCGACCACGGCGCCCTGGCGCCCGCGCTCGCCGGGAACCCGGCCGAGCTCGGTCTGCTCCGGATCAACTTCCGGACCGCTGACCCGGCTGCGCTCACCGCCTTCAGGCATGCCTTCGCCGCAGACCTCGGCGACGACGAGTTCCGAACCTTCTTGAACACCTTCCAGCCCGACGAGAACCTTGATG
The DNA here is from genome assembly GCF_040704615.1 of Streptomyces sp. NPDC046862. Classification (NCBI taxonomy): domain Bacteria; kingdom Bacillati; phylum Actinomycetota; class Actinomycetes; order Kitasatosporales; family Streptomycetaceae; genus Streptomyces; species Streptomyces sp. NPDC046862. Next base: position 165,372 of record NZ_JBEYXP010000009.1, read on the forward strand.
CCGGCACCTCCGCCGACCGGGCCCAGGCCGCGAGCTGGGGCCGGATACCCAAGTCCTATGTGCGCCTGGCCGACGACGCCAGCATTCCACCCGCCATGCAGGACCGAATGATCCGCGAAGCCGACGCGCTCACACCCGACAACCCCTTCGACGTCAGGACGCTCGAGGGGAGCCACCTGCGCTGGCTCGTCCACCCGAAGCCCGCCGCCGAACTGCTCGCGAACCTCGCAGCGGTCTGACCGCCGGTTGCCCGTGGTCCCCGCTCTGCCTCAGCGCCGCGCCATGTACAGCTTCAGCGTCCTGTGCAGCAGCCGGTTGAGCGGGAAGTCCCACTCGCCCAGGTTCTCCACCGCCTCTCCGCCCGTGCCGACCTTGAAGCGGAGGAGGCCGAGGAGGTGGCTGGAGTCGGCCACGGTGTCGGTGATGCCGCGCAGGTCGTAGACGGCGGCGCCGAGCGCGTGGGCGTCGGTCATCATGCGCCACTGGATGGCGTTGCTGGGCTGGACCTCGCGCTTGCGGCTGGTCGAGGCGCCGTACGAGTACCAGACGTGCTCGCCGACCGTCAGCATCGTGGCCGCCGCGAGGACCTCGCCCTCGTGGTGGGCGAGGTAGAGGCGCATACGGTCGGGGTCCTCGGCCGTGAGCGCCGTCCACATGCGCTGGAAGTACGACAGGGGGCGCGGGACGAAGCGGTCGCGTTCCGCTGTCTCGGCGTACAGCCTGTGGAAGGCGGGCAGGTCGTCGTAGCCGCCCTGGACCACCTTCACGCCCGCCTTGTCGGCCTTCTTGATGTTGCGGCGCCACTGCTGGTTGAGGCCGGCGTGGATGTCCTCCAGCGTGCGGCCCGCGAACGGGATCTGGAAGACGTATCGCGGCTGGCCCGCCGCGAAGCCGTCCTCACCTCCGGGGTCGCTGGGCCGCCAGCCCGCGCCGAGGAGTCGCTCCGCCACCGCCGCGGCCCGGTCGTCGTGCTCCGTGGCCCGCGCGTCACGCAGCCGCCGGGCCGCCGGGTCCGCGATCGCCGCCTTGACCGCGTCCGCGTTCCAGCGCCGTACGACCACGGGAGGGCCCATCTTCACGGAGAACGCCCCGCGCGACTTCAGGTACGCCAGCATCGGCTCCAGCCAGCGCTCCGCGAGGTCGGGGGCGTACCAGTCGATGACCGGCCCCTCGGGGAGATACGCGAGGTAGCGCCTGAGCCTGGGCAACGATCGCAGCAGGACCAGGCCCACCCCCACCAGCCGGCCACCCGGCTCGAACCAGCCCAGGCTCTGCGCCCTCCAGTCCGGCTTCACGTCTCCCCACGACGGCACCTGCATGTGGCTGACCGAGGGGCGCGACCTGATGAACGACAGGTGCTCCTCCCGGGTGATCGCCTGGATGCGGAGGGGCATGACGGCTCCCTGTGGGCTGGGGGACAGCAGGGCTTGGTGGGCTACGGACGGTGGGTTCGCCAGCGTAGACACGTCGGCTCGCGGGTCGGCGGTTGCCGCGCGGGAGTCACCGGTCATCTCGTCACAAGATTCATCTCTTCGGGGGGCGTCTCTTCACACGACGATCAGGGCCATGAGCAGGAACAGGACCGTGAGGGCGATGCCCAGGCGGAACCGGTGGCGTTCGCTCAGGTTCTGCACGCGAGGGGTCTTGCTCCATACGTAGACGCCGGCGCCCCAGAACGCGGTGAGGACGAACGCGGTCGGGCTGTGGGTCCACGCCCAGGCCATCACGCCGAGGATCGCCCCGCCGACCACATGGCCGACCACGTGCTCGGTGATCCGGTCCTTCTGCTTCCACGGGTTCTTCAGCGGGTCCTTGCGTTGCCCTTCCTGTCCTTCCTGTCCTTCCTGCCCTTCCTGTCCTTCTTGTCCTTCCTGCTGTTCCGGCAGAGGCTCAGGAGGCCGCTCCTGCTCCATCTCCCCACCGTGCTGTTCCATGCGTCTCCCGCCTGCCGGTCCCGCCTGCCGAGAGCTGGGGATGAATCAACTCGATGCTCCCCGTGATCGCACGGTCACGAACAGTCGCGAAGGCGGGGTGCGGGGGCGCGGAGAGGGAGCTTCCGCCTCGTGAGCGCCGGTGGGTAACAGGACCGGCCGCAACCCCCTCGGAGGCTGCGGCCGATCGCGTTCTCGTCGGTCAGGGCGTGCCGGTCACTTCACCGCCGGGCCCACCTGGACCGTGACCGCCGATCCGTCCCAGGCCTCCTGGAGGATCCTGATCCTGGTGTTGGTGTCGGTGATCCTGACCGCCCCCGCGGGGTTCGCCTCGTCGTAGTACGTGTTGGCGTGGTCGTCGAACGTCGGCACTCCCTTCTGGGAGGCGATCTTCGTGGCCACGTCCGCGTCGTGCAGCGTGATGCCGTCCGTGCGGCCCAGGCTGAACGGCGCGTCGTACGTCTGGACGCGGTTGGCCATCAGCGTGCCGTCCGACCACTTCAGGAGCTGCGGGTGGGCGTCCACCGGCAGGATCAGGCCGACTCCGGGGTGCTTGCTGGTGTTGTTGTCCTCCTGCGAGGTGTCCCACTTCCAGATCAACAGGCCGTTCTGGTACGGGTAGTGCTCCACCCACTCGGGACGCGTCTTCGAGAAGCCGAAGTTGTACGGGCCGACCTTCAGGGTCTTGTCGTACGACACGTACTGGCGGTTCTCGGCGATGTAGTACTGCGCGTGCTCCGTGGAGTAGGAGCTGCCGATGCGGGAGAAGCCCTCGGCCGTCCAGGCGGGGTCGGCGGACTCGGCGTCGTCCGAGAAGAGGGCCGAGCCGTCGGCGGTCACGGTGATCTCGTCGGCCGCGAAGCCCTTCTGGGCCACCGCCTCGTCGGTCTGGTAGCGGAAGCGCAGCTCGATCTTCTTGCCCGCGTACGCGTCGAGCGGGTACGACAGCTTCTTGTACGCGTCGGTGGTGCCGTCGAGGGCGGGCTTGCCGCTGCCGTCACGGCCGATGGCCGTGCCGTCCGCCGTGCCGTCGAGGGCCGTCCAGGTGGCGCCGCCGTCCGTCGATGCCTCGGTGTAGAGGTAGTCGAAGCCCTTCTCGGTGTCCCACCAGCCGTCGAGGGTCAGGGAGGCGGAGGACTTGCCCGTGAGGTCCACGGAACGGGTCAGCGTGTTGGACAGTTTGTTGCCGCTGCCGCTCCACCACTGGGCCGCGCCCTGGGCGGGCTTCACGACTTCCGTCTGCACCGTCTTCTTGGGCAGCTCGACCACGAGGGCCTGCTTGTCCTTGGTGTTGTACTCGGCGACGCCCAGCTTGTGCTTCGAGTCGGTCGCGGCCTTCGCCGTGTCGTAGTCGAGCCAGCCGAGCTGCAGCTTGTCCCAGGCGTTCATGTCGCCGGGCAGGTCGCCGATCACGCCCTTGCCCGTGCCGAGCCAGGAGCCGGACGACATCAGCGTCCAGAAACCGGTCGAGTTCTCGCCGCCCTGGGTGTCGTACTCGTCGGGCAGGCCGAGGTCGTGGCCGTACTCGTGGGCGTAGACGCCGAGTCCGCCGTTCTCGGGCTGGATGGTGTAGTCGCCGACCCAGAGGCCCGTGTCGCCGATCTGGGTGCCGCCGCGCTGGTTGTCCTGGGGACCGGTCTTGCCGAAGTCGTCACCGAAGGCGTACCAGCGGTGGGCCCAGATCGCGTCCTCGCCCTGCGCTCCGCCGCCCGCCGACTCGTCCTCACCGGCGTGCACGATCTGGAAGTGGTCGATGTAGCCGTCGGGTTCGTTGAAGTTCCCGTCGCCGTCGTAGTCGTAGCGGTCCCACTGGTCGAACTGCGCCAGGTCCGCCTTGATCCCGGCGTCGGTCCGCCCCGCCGCCTTCTGCTGGGCGACGTACGCGGTGACCCCGTCCCTGACGACGTCCCACACGCAGGTGTCGCACTTGTTGGAGCCGTAACGGGCCTCGTTGTAGGGGACCTTGACCCAGTCCGCGACCTCGCCGTCGACCGAGTAGCGGCCCGAGGACTGCTTCTCGTAGTACTTCTTCAGCGACTCGGTCTTGTCGCCGGTGCCGAAGTACAGGTCCTGGAAGTGCTTCTGGTTGTAGTCCGCCTGCCAGGCCGTCGTGTTGTTCTTGGTGCGGTCGGGCTCGGCTATCTGGTTGTGCAGCGGGCCCGGCGTGCCGCCGTAGCGGCTGTCCGTCTGGTCGCCGAACTCGACGAGGATCGTGAAGATCTTGTCGGTCTTCTCGCGGCCGAGCTCGACGTACTTGCTGTCGCCCTTCTTGCTCTTCAGCCGCACGACCTGCGATCCGTCACGGTTCCTGACCGTGGCGTCGCCGGATATGACCTGCTTCAGGGCTTCTTCGCGCTGGGCCGCCTGGCTCTTGCTCAGCGGGCCGTCGAGATCGTGCTGTTGCTCGGCGCGGTCCGCCGGGTCGTGCCGGTCCACGGACGCCGTCGGCGCGCCCTCGTCGGCGTGGGCCACCGCGAGTGTCGAGAACGTGGCTGCCGCCGTGACGAGGGCAGCGCCGATCGCCGCCGCCCTGAACGTCCAGGGTCTTTTGGTCACTTGGGGGGTTCCTTCCATGACGCGGTCGGCCGCGGGAAAGACGGGTCCTGGTCAGGGACCTCCGCGACGCACGACACGCGTGGGATTCAAGTGACCCTATTTGACTGGAGGTTAGAGAAAAAAGAAAGCTCTTGATCTCTCTCTGACCAAATTCACCTCATGCGAGCGACTGTTTCCGATCGCCCACACAACGGGTTCACCGATCCACCAGGAAAAGCACACCCACCACCGGCCGGCTACCGCACTGACCAGGGCAGACCGCGCGAACGACGCCTCACCTATTACTGCCCGGTTCGGGTTTTCGCGGATTGACGGATTGTTTTCGGCGTGAGCAATGCGGGGTGACTACAGAACCAACACGTGTCAGTAATGCGAGGCTCTCAAGGACCGCCAATCAGAGCGTTGTTCACCCCCACGCCTCCAGCACCTCCGCGTCAGTCGCCCGCGCGTTCAGGTAGTAGTCGGCCCACTCGGCGATGTCCGGGTACGTGCACGCGCGGGTGAGGCGGTCGATCGCGGCCGGGATGTCGTAGGCCGTCGAGCGGAGTTCGACACCGGGGCCCAGCAGGGCCCAGTGCGCGCCGGAACGGCCGTACGGCATGCCCACGCTGCCGGGATTGACGATCATGCGGCCGTGGGCCAGGCGGACGTACGGCATGTGGGTGTGGCCGCAGACGACGGTCCGGGTGTCGGCGGGGACGTCCGCGAGGACCTCCGCCCAGCGGGAGAGGGGCGAGTCGACCAGGACCATCTCCTCGTCGTCCCGTGGGGTCGCGTGACAGAAGAGGGTGCGGCCCAGGCCGTGTATCTCCAGGGTCCGGGACTTCGGCAGGGTCGCGAGGAGGTCGACCTGCTCGTCCGTGAGCCGGCCCGCCGCGTACGGGCCGATCGGGTCGGGGATCTCGTCGCGCTCGCCCCGGCGGTACTCCACCAGCTCCCGGTCCGCGTTCCCGCTCACCCACACGACGCGCTCGCCCAGCGTGCCCAGCAGGTCGAGGACCTCCGCGGGCTGCGGACCGGCCGTGATGTCGCCGGTCAGCACGATGCGGTCCGCCGACCTGACGTCCGGTTCGGCCAGGACCGCTTCCAGTGCGGGGAGCACCCCGTGGATGTCGGAGAGGACGGCTACGCGCAGCGGCACGCGTTCGCGACCCGTCACAGGTCCGCCCTCTCGTTGCGTTCACTCGGTTCGTTCCGCTCCAACGCCTCTGCCAGTACCTCCGCCATGTGCCTCCCCTTTCGTCCCGCGAGCTGTTCCAGCTGCGTACGGCACGAGAAACCGTCCGCCAGGATCACCGCGTCCTCCCCCGCCGCCCGGACCGCGGGCAGCAGTTGCTCCTCCGCGCATGCCGTCGACACCTCGTGGTGGCCCTTCTCGAAGCCGAAGTTACCCGCGAGACCGCAGCAGCCGCCGCTCAGTTCACCGGTCAGGCCCGCCGCCTCGCGCAGGCGGCGCTCCGCCGCGTCGCCGAGGACCGCGTGCTGGTGGCAGTGGGTCTGGCCGGCGACCGGGCGGTTCAGCACGGGAGGGGCCCACTGAGGGGCGTAACGCTCCAGTGCCTGCGCGAAGGTGAGGACGGAGGCGGCCAGGCGGGCCGCGCGCGGGTCGTCGTGGAGCAGCTCCGGAAGGTCCGTGCGCAGGGCGGCGGCGCAGCTCGGTTCCAGGACCACGATGGGTGGGGGCTCCGGGGACAGTTCCGGGGCGAGGAGCGGGTCCAGCAGGTCCAGGGTGCGCCGCATCACCTTGCGGGCGCGGTCCAGTTGTCCCGTCGAGACGTACGTCAGTCCGCAGCAGGCCCGGCCCCCGAGGACCCCGTACGGGTTGAGGCGGCGCGCGGGCGCGTCGTGGTCGCCGTCGGCCGACTGCCTCGGTTTCATGGCGGGCGTCGGCAGCACCCGGATGCCCGCCGCCTCCAGCACCCGCACCGCGGCCTGCCCGACGGACGGCGAGAGGTACTCGGTGAAGGTGTCCGCCCAGAGGTGGACCGTCTTCGGAACGTCCCCGCTGAGGCCCACCCCGTCGGTTGCGCCGGACGGACCCTGCTCCCGGAACCTCCGCCGGAACCAGCGGCTGAACGGCTCCCTCGCCAGCCGGGGTATCCCCCGCTCCACCGCGAGCCCGCCCACCCGCTTGGCGGACCAGGCCAACGGGCGGAGCGACGCGAGGGAGTTGACCAGCCGGGCCGTCCGAGTGCGGGCCACCAGGCGCAGCCACACCGGCAGCCATCCCATCGCGTAGTGAGCCGCCGGGCGCCGGCGGCCGGCGTAGTGGTGGTGGAGGAACTCCGCCTTGTACGTGGCCATGTCCACGCCGACCGGGCAGTCCGAGCGGCAGCCCTTGCAGGACAGGCACAGGTCGAGGGCGTCGCGGACCTCCGTGGAGCGCCAGCCGTCCGTGACCACCTCGCCCGCCAGCATCTCGTGCAGCAGCCGCGCCCGGCCCCGTGTGGAGTGCTCCTCCTCCCCGGTCGCGCGGAAGGACGGGCACATGACCCCGGAACCGGGACCGGGACCGGGGCCCGAGCTCGAGCCGGAACCCGAACCGGCGGCCGTGACGCGGCACTTGGCCACGCCCACGCACCGGCGCACCGCCGCCGAGAAGTCCCCGCCGTCCTCCGGATAGCCGAAGGCCACGTCGACCGGCTCGCGGGGCAGGACCGCGAACCGGAGGTTCGAGTCGAGCGGTGCGGGGCGGACCAGCATGCCGGGGTTGAGCAGGTCGTCCGGGTCCCAGACGCCCTTCACCCGCTCGAAGAGCCCGACCGCCTCCTGCCCGTACATCCTCGGCGGCAGCTCGGCCCGTGCCTGGCCGTCCCCGTGCTCGCCCGACAGGGAGCCTCCGTGGGAGACCACCAGGTCGGCCAGCTCCTCCGAGAAGCGGCGGAAGCGGGCCACCCCCGCCTCCGACATCAGGTCGAAGTCGATGCGGACGTGGATGCAGCCGTCCCCGAAGTGGCCGTACGGCGTGCCGCGCAGGTCGTGGGCCGCCAGCAGGGACCGGAAGTCCCTTAGGTACACCCCCAGTTGAGGTGGTGGTACCGCGCAGTCCTCCCAGCCGGGCCACGCCTCGGCACCGTCCGGCATACGGGTCGCCGTGCCGCTCGCGTCCTCTCGGATGCGCCACAGGGTGCGCTGGGCCGCGGGGTCGGCGACGACGAGCGCGTCCACGACGTCGGCCGCCCGGACGATGCTCTCCGCGCGCGCCCGCGCCTCGGCCTCCGAGTCACCGCCCGTCTCCACGAACAGCCAGGCCCTGCCCCGCGGCAGCCCCGCCCCCTCGCGCACCAGGTCCGCCGCCATGCCCTCCACCGTCAGCGGCCCGTGCTCCAGCAGCCCGGCGGCCGCCTCCGCCGCCGCGCTCTCGTCGGCGTACGCCAGCACGGCCAGCGCCCGCGCGCGGGGTGCCTCGACGAGTCGTACGACCGCCTCCGTCAGCACGCCGAGCGTGCCCTCGGAACCACAGAAGGAGCGGGCCACGTCCGCGCCGTTCTCCGGCAGCAGGGCGTCCAGGGCGTAGCCCGAGATGCGGCGCGGGAGGCGGGAGAGGGAGGGGAAGTCCGTGCGCAGGAGCGCCAGTTCCCGCTCGGCCAGGGCCCGGAGGCCGTCCGGCGCGCCGGCCCAGTCCCGGGCCGGTCGCAGCCGCTCGCCCGTGCCGCTGATCACCGACAGCTCCCGCACGCTGTCCGCCGTCGTGCCCCAGGCCACCGAGTGGGACCCGCACGAGTTGTTCCCGATCATTCCGCCGAGCGTGCAGCGGCTGTGGGTGGAGGGGTCGGGGCCGAAGCGGAGGCCGTGCGGGGCGGCGGCCTCCTGGAGGCGGTCGAGGACCAGACCCGGCTGGACGACGGCCGTGCGTGCCTCGGGGTCGAGCGACACGATCCGGTTCATGTGGCGGGTGAAGTCCAGCACCACGCCCGTGCCCGTGGCCTGGCCCGCGATCGACGTGCCTCCGCCGCGCGCCACGACCGGCACCCGGTGCTCGCGGCACACGGCCAGCACCGCGGCCACGTCGTCGGCGTCCCGGGGCGCCACCACGCCCAGCGGCACCCGGCGGTAGTTGGAGGCGTCCATGGTCGTCAGCGCCCGCGCGGTCGCGTCGAAGGCGACCTCACCGCGCACGGCGGCCCGCAGCCCGGCCTCCAGCCCGCCCCGCACTTCTCCGGCTTCCCCGAGATCCGTCATGTCCTCCAGCATGCCTCCCGCCACTGACAGTGACAGTCCGGTGACACCTCGCAGCGACACGCACCGCCACGTGTCACCCACCGAGACGTCCGACCGGATTCCGAGAACGCGTCCGGAACCCGCCCAACCCGATCACGAACTCCCATATAGTGACCGCCAGTTGAGCACCAGGTGTCACTCCTCTGGCGGGACGTGATCGACAAGAAGAGACAGGCAGAGGACAGGCACTCCCGAGGCCACGACCGAGGACAACTCATGACGCCGCCCCACCCCCCAGGCGACCGGCCCGCGCTCCGCACCCTGGTGCCCGCGACCCTGCTCACCGCCGTGCTGGCCGCGCTCGCCGTCGGCGGATCGGTCGCGACGGCGCCCGAGTCGGTGCGCCCGGCGCTCGCCTGGGGCGCGGGCGCCGCCGCCCTCCTGCTCACCGCGGCCGTCGCGACGGCCGCGCACGCCACGCAGACCGCCAAGCTTCTCCGCCGCCGCCTCGACGCCGTCTCCCAGGACGCGGGCCGGCTGCTGCAGGACCGGGCCCGGCTGGCCGAGGAGTTACGCCAGGAGCGGGCGCGGCTCACCGATGACTTCGTCCGCGAACGGGCCCGTCTCTCCGAGGACTTCGAGCGCGAGAGAACCCGGCTCGCCGAGGAGTCCGAGAAGGAACGGCGCCGGCTCACCTCCGACCGCGCCCGCCTCGCCGAGGAGAAGTCCGAACTCGCCGAACAGGCCCGCAAGGCCGAGCGCGAACGCGCCGCCGCCGTCGCCGCCACCGCCAACGCGGCCGGCCGTATGCAGGCGCTCGCCACCGGCACCCTCGCCGACCTGCGCGAGATGGAGGAGCGCCACACCGACGAGGACGTCCTCACCGACCTCCTCCACCTCGACCACCGCACCGCCCAGGCGAACCGTCTCGCCGACTCCGTCGCGGTGCTCGCGGGCGCGCGGTCCGGCCGCCGCTGGGCGCGGCCGATCCCCATGGAGTCCATCCTGCGCGGCGCGATGGGCCGCATCGGCGGCTACCAGCGCGTGCGCCTGCACTCCTCCAGCGAGACCGCCGTCGCCGGGCACGCCGCCGAGGCCGTCATGCACGCGCTCGCCGAACTCCTCGACAACGCCGCGAACTTCTCCCCTCCCACGGCCGAAGTGCACGTGTACGTCGAGGAAGTGCCCTCCGGCGTCATCGTCTCCGTCGAGGACGCGGGCCTCGTCATGAGCGACGTCCAGCTGCGCCGCGCCGAACGCGCCGTCTCCGGCGAGGGCGCGGGCCTCGGCGGGTTCTCCGGCACCCGGCTCGGCCTCGCCGTCGTCGGCCGTCTCTCCGTCAAGCACGGTCTGAGGGTGTCCTTCCGCCCGTCCGCGCGCGGCGGCACCGGAGTGCTGATGCTCATCCCGCAGGACCTGCTGGCCGGCGCCTCCGTCCCGGCGCCGGACCCTCAGCCGGAGCCCGCGCCACCGTCCCTCGCCCCACCGTCCCTCGCCCCGCCGTCCATCACCCCACCGACCCTCGCGGCGCCGTCCCTCGCGGCGTCGTCCCCCGCGGCGTCGTCGTACGCCACCGCCCGCGCGCCCCAGGACGTGGACCCCGAGCCCGTACCCACGCACGAGTCCGCTGCGATGCCGGACGGCCCGACTCCCGAGGACCTGGCACCCAGCGGCTCCCCGTCGCTCCCTCCACCCCCGGCCGATCTGCCCGGCGATCTGTCCAGCGGCCTGCCCAACGGGTTGCCCAGGCGCCGCCGCGGGCAGAGCCTCGCCGCCGCCCAGGCCCGTACCCGCGGCCGCACCCCGGCCCGGCCCGAGCCGGAGGCCCGCCCCGCCGCCGATCCCAGGGCCAGGGCCGCCCGGTTCAGCAGCTTCCGCAGCGCCGTACGCGGCACGGCGCCGGACCAGGCGCTGGTCCAGGGCACGACGACAGAGGTACCGGCCGTACGCGAGCTCTCTGAGGACGCCGTACGGGAGCCCGTACGTGCCCCGAAAGCCGCCCCACGGGACGACGCGCCAGACACACCCGTCACCCCAGACGCCCCCGCCCTCACCCCCACCCCCTCCCAACCGCAATCGCAGTCGCAGTCGCAGTCGCAGTCGCAGTCGCACTCGTACCCGGAAGGTGACCCCACCTCATGACCGGCCCCATCGGCACCACTGGCTCCCCTGGCTCCACCGGCACCAGCACCGCCGACGAGAAGCTCGCCTGGCTCATCGAGGGCCTGCTGGAACGCACGGCGGGCGCACGGCACGCGCTCGTGCTCTCCCGGGACGGCCTGAAGCTCTGCCGCACGCCCGAGCTCTCCCTCGACCAGGCGGACCAGCTCGCCGCGATCGCCGCCGGGATCCAGTCGCTGTCCCACGGAGCGTCGGTGGAGTTCGGCGACGGCACCGGGGGCGTACGGTCGGCGATGGCCGAGTTCTACGGCGGGGTCCTGTTCATCGTGGAGGCCGGCCGGGGCGCGCATCTGGCCGTCGTCACCGACGAGGACGCGGACGCGGGCCTCGTCGGGCACAACATGAGCGAGCTGGTGGAACAGCTCGGCGAGCACCTCAGCGCACAGCCGCGCACGGTCAGCGGCCCGGCACCCGGTACGGCCTCACGCACCGCATGAGCCGGCCCGGCAGGGACGACGCGCCCGACCGGCTCTACACCCTCACGGGCGGGCGCAGCCGGTCCGCGCCCGACACCCCGTTCGACCTCGTGACGCTCGTGGTCGCCGAGTGCGATCCGGCGCCCGGCATGCAGTCGGAGCACACGGCGATCCTGCGGCTGGCCGAGAAGCCCACGGCCGTCGTGGAGATCGCCGCCGAACTGCGGCTGCCGGTGAGCATCACCAAGGTCCTGCTCTCCGACCTCCTCGCCGCCGGCCGCGTCAGCGCCCGCCACCCGCACATGGCCGCGGTCATCGATCCCGACATCCTGGAGCAGGTGCTCGTTGGACTCCGCAACCTCTGAAGACGGCACGAGAACCTCCGACCTCGTGTCCCCCGGCGTCACGGACCCTCCGGCCCCCGCCCCCATCACCACTCCCGCCCCCGCCCCCGTTCCTCTCGGCAACCCCCGCTTCCAGAGCGAACCGGATGCCCTGTACCGGGAGTTGCGGCGCGAGTACGGTGCCGTGGCGCCCGTCGTGCTCGACGGCGGTGTGCCGGCGTGGCTGGTGCTCGGCTACCGCGAGCTGCACCAGGTGACCGGCGATCCGGTGCTGTTCAGCCGCGACTCCGGCCTGTGGAACCAGTGGCCGGACATCCCCGACGACTGGCCGCTGCTGCCGATGATCGGTCGCGGGCAGCCCTCGATCCTCTACACGGTCGGCCAGCGCCACCGCGAGCGCGCCGCGGTGATCAGCGACGCCGTCGAAGCCGCCGACCCCTTCCAACTGCGCGCTCTCGCCGAGCGGTTGGCCGACGAGCTGATCGACGCCGTGTGCCACAAGGGCCGGGCGGACCTCGTCGCCGACTACGCGATGCTGCTGCCGGTACGGGTGCTGGCGGCGCTGTTCGGCTTCGCCGAGGAACAGGGCCCCGGGCTGGTCGCCGCCCTGAACGACATGATCGACGGCAGGGAGCGCGCCCTCGCGGGCCAGGCCCACCTGGCCTCGTCCATGGCCCGGCTGGTGGCCGACCGGAGAGCAGCTCCGGCGGACGACGTGGTGTCGCGGATGCTCGTGAACTCCTCGTCCCTCGCAGAGGAGTTCACGGACGAGGAGATCGTCCAGGACCTCATGGTCATGACGGCGGCCGGGCACCAGCCGACCGCCGACTGGATCGGCAACTCGCTGCGGCTGGTGCTGACCGACGACCGTTTCGCGGCCTCCCTCTTCGGTGGCCGCAACAGCGTGGCCGAGGCCATGAACGAGGTCCTGTGGGAGGACACCCCCACCCAGAACGTGGCCGGCCGCTGGGCGTCCCGCGACACCCGGCTCGGCGACCGCCGCATCCGCGCCGGCGACCTGCTGCTGCTCGGCCTGCAGGGCGCCAACTCCGACCCACGGGTCCGTACCCACGGCTCCGCCCTGACCGGCGGCAACAACGCCCACTTCTCGTTCGGGCACGGGGAGCACCGGTGCCCGTTCCCGGCGCAGGAGGTGGCGGAGGTCATCGCGCGGACGGGCATCGAGGTCGTACTGGACCGGCTGCCGGACATCGATCTCGCGGTACCGGCCGGGTCCCTGGCCCGCCGCCCGTCACCGTGGCTGCGCGGACTGACGGAGCTGCCGGTGACGTTCACGCCCACTCCCGCCGTTGGAGGCACGCGCGCATGACGACCGACACAGGCACTGGCACCGGCACCGGCACCGGCACCGAACAGACCCGTATCGTGCTCGACCCCTTCGTCTCCGATCTGGACGGGGAGAGCGACGCACTGCGTGCGGCCGGACCGCTGGCAGCCGTGGAACTCCCGGGCGGTGTCCCCGTGTGGGCGGTCACCCACCACGCGGAGGCCCGCCAACTGCTCACCGACCCGCGGCTGGTGAAGGACATCAACGTCTGGGGTGCCTGGCAGCGCGGCGAGATCCCGCCGGACTGGCCGCTGATCGGGCTCGCCAACCCGGGCCGTTCCATGCTGACGGTCGACGGAGTGGATCACCGTCGTCTCCGCACCCTGGTCGCGCAGGCGCTGACGCCGCGGCGGGTGGAGGGGATGCGCGAGAACATCTCGAAGCTGACGGAAGACCTGCTCGACCGGCTGCCGACGGACGGGTCGGTGGTCGACCTCAAGGCGGAGTTCGCGTACCCGCTGCCGATGTACGTCGTCGCGGACCTCATGGGCCTCGACCGGTCCCGGCTTCCCCGGATCAAGGTGCTGTTCGAGAAGTTCTTCTCGACGCAGACACCTCCGGAGGAGGTCGTCGCGACGCTCACCGAGCTGGCGCGGATCATGGCGGAGACGGTGCCGGTGAAACGGGCGCGGCCGGGTGACGACCTGACCTCCGCGCTGATCCAGGCCTCCGAGGACGGCGACCACCTCACCGACGAGGAGATCGTCTCCACGCTGCAGCTGATGGTGGCGGCGGGCCACGAGACGACGATCTCGCTCATCGTCAACGCGGTGGTGAACCTGTCCACGCATCCGGAGCAGCGCGCGATGGTCCTCTCGGGTGAGGCCGACTGGTCGGCGGTGATCGAGGAGACGCTGCGCTACTCGACGCCGACGTCGCACGTGCTGATCCGGTTCGCGACGGAGGACGTGCCCGTCGGGGACACGGTGCTTCCGGCGGGGGACGCGTTGATCGTGTCGTACGCGGCGATCGGGCGGGACGAGGCGGCGCACGGGGGGTCGGCCGGGGCCTTCGACATCACGCGTCCGACGGCCGGGCGGCACATCTCGTTCGGGTACGGACCGCACGTGTGCCCGGGGGCCGCCCTGTCCCGCCTGGAGGCGGGGGTGGCCCTTCCCGCCCTGTACGCCCGGTTCCCGGCCCTGGAGCTGGCGGTCCCGGCGGAGGCGCTCCGCAACAAGCCGGTGGTGACGCAGAACGACCTGTACGAGCTGCCGGTCCGTCTGGGCCGGTGAGGCGGAGCCGCGCGGTACGGCCAGGGCCGTACCGCGCGGACGCGTCACCACGTCACCGTGACGGCTTCGGCAGCTTCATGCTCACGGGGTCGCACGGCTTGACCGGGCCCTTGATGAACGTGTTCCTGAAGCTGTGGGCCCACTCCCACCCCTTCGTCGCGCGGCCGGGCAGGTTCTCCTCGACCAGATACGCGTCCGCATGCGTCATGACGTACCTGTAGTCCCACTTGCCGTCACCGGACTTCTCCTGCTTCAGGTGTTCTCCCCGGTCGAACCGGCACCTCTTTCCCGGGGGAACCTTGTCGACGATCGCGGTGAAGCCGGCTGCCCGGATCCTGGCCGCGAGCTGGTCGAAATGCTGTGGGTCCCCCGACCAGTCGAGATCGCGGAGGTAGACGCTCAGGGTGCCGTCCGAATTCTTCTCGACCGCGTAGGCCTCGGACTCCGTCCCGCCCGGCACCGCCCCGCCCGGCACCGCCACTATCGCGCCTGCCGCGATCGCCGCCGCCGCCAGTCCCAGGGCGAACCGCTTCTGTACCCAGCCCCCGCGCCAGCCGGTGCGTTCCTCTGTCATCGTCCGCAAACTGCGCATCAGGTGTTCCTCACGCTGGATCCGTCGGCCGGCGGGAAGGTCCCGCTCGGCCGGCACGGCCAGCAACCGGCGCAGTGCTCGTACATCTCCGTCCTGCTCCCGATCCCGGCTCACCGCGGTCCCCTTCCGTTCCCTCTGCTCGGCCGGACCGCCTCGTGGCGGTCACCTGTTTGCTGCCGTCTCGCAGCCGCCGGTTCCGGGTCCTGCTCAAGGTTCTTCAGATTCTTCTGCGCCAGCTTCTCCAGCCTCCGGCGCGCGCGGGACAGCCGGGAACGGACGGTGCCCACCGGCACCCCCAGCGCCTCGGCGGTCGCGGCGTAGTCCAGCCCGGCCCACACGCACAGCGCCAGGACCTCGCGGTCCGGCCTCGACAGTTGGTCCAGCGCCTTGCGCACCGCGGCTATCCGCTCCTGGTCCTCCAGTCGGCCGACCACCTCGTCGGCGAAGTCCGGCAACAGGTCGGGCGGGGGCACGCGCTCCATCAGGGCCCGATGCCGCCAGGCCGTGCGTCTTCGGTGGTGCACCACGTTCGTGGCGATCCCCAGCAGCCACGGCAGCAGGCTGCCGCCGTGCGGCTCGACCTTCCCTCGTATCCGCCAGGCTTCGAGGAACACCAGCGAGACGCAGTCCTCGGCGACCGACCAGTCCCCGGTCAGGCGGAAGCAGTGGTTGTACACGGCCCGCCCGTGCTCCTGGAAAAGCACTCTGAAGGAGTTCTCGTCGCCCGCTCGGACGCGGGCCCGGAATGGTGGCTCCATACCTGGCTCTGCCATGCGGCCACCCGGGGGTTCCATGTGACGTGCATCATATATCCGGCTCTTCGAGGCCCATCTCGGCTACCTCGTAGGCGAGTTGCACGATCACCCGTAAGGGCCGACCGCACGCGGCTTTGCCGGCCGGACCGTCCGCCCCTCAACGGCGGACCCCACACCCCGTCTCACCCGACGGACGACGTTTCGCCCAGGTTTCCAGAACCGGATACCCTCCCACCCGTGGCTGATATCCAGATTCCCGCTGACATCAAGCCCGCCGACGGACGATTCGGCGCCGGCCCCTCCAAGGTGCGTACCGAGGCGCTGGACGCCCTCGCCGCCACCGGTACCTCCCTGATGGGCACCTCCCACCGCCAGGCCCCGGTGAAGAACCTGGTCGGCAAGGTGCGCGAGGGCATCAGCGAGCTGTTCCAGATCCCCGACGGCTACGAGGTCGTCCTCGGCAACGGCGGCTCCACCGCGTTCTGGGACATCGCGACCCACGGACTCATCGAGAACAAGTCGCAGCACCTCACGTTCGGCGAGTTCTCCTCCAAGTTCGCCAAGGCCTCGAAGCTCGCCCCCTGGCTGGCCGAGCCGACCGTCATCTCGAGTGACCCCGGCACGCACCCGGAGCCCACCGCCGAGGCCGGCGTGGACGTGTACGCGTTCACCCACAACGAGACCTCCACCGGCGTGGCCATGCCCCTCAAGCGGGTCGAGGGTGCCGATGAGGGCTCGCTCGTGCTCGTCGACGCCACCTCCGGCGCCGGCGGCCTCCCCGTCGACATCAGCGAGACCGACGTCTACTACTTCGCCCCGCAGAAGTCCTTCGCCTCCGACGGCGGCCTCTGGATCGGTGTCTTCTCCCCGGCCGCCATCGAGCGCGCCGAGCGCGTCCACGCGAGCGGCCGCCACATCCCCGAGTTCTTCTCGCTGCCCACGGCGATCGACAACTCGCGCAAGAACCAGACGTACAACACCCCGGCCCTCGCCACCCTCTTCCTGCTCAACCAGCAGCTGGAGTGGCTCAACGGACAGGGCGGCCTGTCCTGGTCCACGGCCCGTACCAAGGACTCGTCCACCCGCCTGTACTCGTGGGCCGAGGACAGCAAGTACGCGACTCCCTTCGTCACCGACCCCGCCAAGCGCTCCCAGGTCATCGGCACCATCGACTTCACCGACGAGATCGACGCCGCCGCCGTCGCCAAGGTGCTGCGCGCCAACGGTGTCGTCGACACGGAGCCCTACCGCAAGCTCGGCCGCAACCAGCTGCGCGTCGCCATGTTCCCGGCGGTCGACCCGGCGGACGTCGAGGCGCTGACGAAGTGCGTCGACTACGTGATCGAGAAGCTGTAACGGTCGCCCGTACACGTTCAGCCAGGCGCTCGGCCGGGGTCTCCCGGCCGAGCGTCTTGCGTTCGGCGCCCGCCTCCGCGCGGCTTGCGCCTCAGGGTGGTCAGGGCCGAGGTCGGTTCGCGTCCGGTACGGGCAGACGTATGCCCCGGGACTCGGCGACGCGCAGGGCGTCGGTCAGGCACTCGGCGAGGCGGAGCCCGGCGTAGCGGACCTCGGTGTACGGCGAGGCGGGGTCGTCCAGCACCTTGCGGGCGAGACCGAGCACGTCGGTGCCGATGGCGAGTTGGACGGCCTCCAGGTCGTCGGCGAGGCGGGACAGACGGCTGCCGCCGTTGTCGGTCACCAGGTACGAGGGTTTGCCGTCGGGGGACGGCCAGGGGAGGAGCCGGGGCGGGGGCGTGCCGTGGGTGTGGCCGTCTGCGTGTTCCTTTGCGTGTCCCATCAGGCGGCCACCTTCAGCGCGCCGACCAGGTGCCGGTCGAGGTCGATCCCGTAGTCGGCGGCGAGTACGAGGGCGAGGCGACGGTGCTGCTGGAGGGCGGCTTCGTGTCCGTGGGCGGCGAGGTAGGGGCGTACGAGGGCGGAGTCGGTGCCGTCCAGAGGGGTCGGGAGGCCGTACGGGGAACGGTGGCGGGGCACGTGCGAGGGCTGGGACTGGGACGCGGAGGGGCAGCGTACGAGGGTGAGGTGGAGATGAGGGAAGGAGTGACGGTGGGGTCGGCGGCGCCGTTTGCCGGTGCCGGGGGCGAAGAGGAGGCGCAGCCATGTGAGGGCGCGGGGGATAAAGTCGTGCATGTCGACGCTCCTAGTTCAGCGTTGGCCGTGCCCCGGGAGGTTGCAGCCTCGCCGGGGTCTTCAACGGCTACGTTGCCTTAGGACGCGGTAGGTAGCAACTGGAAGCATCAGGTTGCATGGGGACGTTCCCGCATGTGGTGCGCTGCTACAAGCCGCCTTAGCGTGCAGCCATGGCTGACGATCGCGAGTGGAGTCCCGACCCAACGAGCCACATCTACGTGTATCTCCAGGTCGTGCACCACATTGCCGAGCAGATCCGCATGGGACGCCTGCCTGTCGGTGCCCGGCTTCCCGCAGAGCGTGATCTCGCCGAGCAATACGGCGTAGCCGTCAACACGGTCCGCCGTGCTGTCCGTGAACTCCGCGACCAGGGCCTCGTCATCACGGTCCCTATCAAGGGCACGTTCGTTCAGGCCGAGCAGCCGTCCAGCGACGCGCCCGAAGGGAGCGAACCGAACTCCTGAACGGGTCGCGCGTTGTGGGCGATGAGGACGCTCGGCGAGCACGCACCGGGCGCCCCGTCTCACCCCACAGTCACGTAGCCGTACAGCTCACGCTCGGCGCACCTCCGCCCCCGGGCGCACCGCCGAAGCCGAAGCTCGCCGAACCACCCGCCGGCACGCTCCCGTTGTGGGCCGCGTTCGCGGCGGTGACGCTCGCCCCGCTCTGCGTGTACGTCGCGTTCCACATGCTGGTGACCTGCTGCGCCCCGCTCCAGGTCCACGTGACCTTCCAGGACTTGAGCGCCGTCGTGCCCGTGTTGGTCACCTTCACCTCGGCGTTGAAGCCACCGCCCCAGTCGCTGCTGACGGTGTACGCGGCGCTGCACGTGGCCGTGCCCCCGCCGGGGTCACCGGGGTCACCGGGGTCGCCCCCGCCCGGACCGCCCGTGCCGGGGAACCCGGGCGCCTTGACGCTCGCCAGATACCCGTCCTTCACGGTGTCCACGGTCGACCAGTCGTCCTTCAGGATGCCGCCGGTGTCACCGGAGTTGGGGTTCCACGACCAGAACGTCCAGTGGAAGCTGTCGGCGCCGTACGACGACGTCGACCGCAGGTACGTCACCAGCGCGGCCAGCCACCTCTGGTCCACCGTCGACTGCAGGGTCGTACCGAACTCGCCGACCCACACGGGCGCGATGTTCTGCTTGAAGATGTAGCCCCAGTACTTGTCCCAGATCCCGGGCATGTTGGCAGGGAACGACGGGTCGCTGAACCAGGGCTGCTGGGCCACGCTGGTCGCGTAGTCGTGGGCGGAGTACACCACCCGGTTCGGCACGTCGAGCTGCACCGGGTACTGGGCGACGCCCATCAGGTTGCCGCCCCACCAGCCGGAGACGCCGTTGTGCGTCTGCACGCCCTCGACCATGATCAGCAGCTCGGGGTTGACGGACAGGACCGCGTTGCCGGCCCGCTGCGCGGCCAGTCGCCAGTCCCTCGTGGTGTCGCCGCAGCCCCAGCAGGCGGGATCGTGCGGTTCGTTGTGGAGGTCGATGCCGACGACGGTGGAGTTGCCCTTGTAGCGCGCCGCCAGGGACTTGAGGTTCGCGATCCACGTCGACTCCGGGACGGCCGAGGTGTACCAGAGCGCCGACTGTCCCCCCGAGTCCGGGCGGTGCCGGTCGAGGACGACCCTCAGTCCGCTCTGCCCGGCGTACGTCACGATCCTGTCCATGACCTGGAGCGAGGTCAGGCCCTGCAGGTCGGCGTTCTTGCCGTCGGAGAAGTTGATGCTGTCCGGTGTGGTGCCGCTCTTGAGGATGTCGTCGCTGTAGGGCAGCCGGAGGGTGTTGTAGCCCAGCGACTTCATCTGATTGATCATGCTCTTGTAGTCGCGTGACCAGAGGCCGTGCACCACGTGGTTGCCGGTCTCGAAGCCGAACCAGTTGATCCCGGCGATTCGGACCGGCTGCCCGGCCGCGTCCAGGATCTGGCGGCCGCTGGTGTGCCAGTAGCCCGCCCCGGCGTCCACCGCGTTCGCCCTGGCACCCACCCCGGCGTCGGCCGCGCCGGCCGTCTGCACGGCGGCCAGCGGCAACAGGAGCGCCGCGGCGGCTGCGCACAGCACTCTTCGCAAGCTGCGGAACATGTCGCTGCTTCCTCTCGGGAGGCGCGGGCCCGGAACGAGTGGGAGCGCTCCCACAAGCCCTCCCTCCCATGGAAGTAAAGCAACATGAACACGTCAAGACGCTGGGCATGACCGGACTCGGCGAATCAGCAACTCGGCAACTCAGCAACTCGGCAACTCAGCGGCTCAGCGGCTCAGCGGCTCAGCGGCTCAGCGGCTCAGCTTCTGGAACCTCCCGACCGCCAGCGGCAGGAAGATCGCCGTCAGGATCAGCGGCCACAGCCCCGCCATGAGCAGCGCGTGCCGCTCCACCCACGAGTCACCGCCGCCCACCGGCGTGCCGAACAGGTCGCGGGCGGCCGCGGCCGTGGAGGAGATCGGGTTCCACGCGGCCACGAAACCCAGCCAGTCGGGCATGAGCTGGGGCGCGACATAGATGCTGGAGATCATCGTCAGGGGAAAGGCGACCGCGAACAGGCCGCCCGCCGCCTCGGGGTTGGGCACCATGAGGCCGAGCCACACGCCGATCCAGATCAGCGCGAAGCGCAGCCACAGCAGCAGACCGAAGGCGGCCAGGAAACCCGCACCGCCCTCGGGGCGCCAGCCCATCGCGACGGCGGTGAGCATCATGATGGCCAACTCCGCGCAGGCGGTGATCAGATCGGTCACCCCGCGTCCCGCGACCACCGCCGACGACGCCATCGGCATGGAGCGGAAGCGGTCGATGACGCCCTTGGTGGAGTCGTACACCACGACCGTCGCCGTGTTGATGAAGCCGAAGGCCATCGTCATCACGAACATGCCCGGCATCAGGAAGTCCTGGTAGTCCCCGCCGCCGGGCACCTTCATGGCGCTGCCGAAGACATAGCCGTAGAGGAGGACCGAGAGGATCGGGAAGCCGAGCTGCCAGGCGATGTTGACCGGCTGGCGCTGGTAGTGGGTGAGGCCGCGGCGGACGATGTTCCAGCAGTCGGCCAGGGCCCAGTACGCCCGTCCGCGGACGGGCCGTTCGGTCAGGTCCAGGGCGCTCATGCCGCCACCTCCTCGTCGGTGCCGGACGTCTCCGTGCGGTGTCCGGTCAGGCGCAGGAACACGTCGTCGAGGCTCGGCCTGCGCAGTCCGATGTCCTCGACCGCCACTCCCTTGTCCTGCAGCGTCCGCGCCACCTCCGTCAGGGCGGCGACGCGGTCGGTCACCGGGGCGTGGACGCGTGACTCCGTCTCCTCCGCCTCCGGTTCGCCGTCCGCGACGCGCGCGACCACCTTCGCCACCCGGGCGATGTCGGACCGTTCGGTCACGACGACCTCGATACGGTCACCGCCGACCCTCCCCTTCAGTCCGTCCGGAGTGTCGTCCGCGATGGCCCGTCCCTGGTCGATGACGGTGATGCGGGAGGCCAGCCGGTCGGCCTCCTCCAGGTACTGCGTGGTGAGCAGGACGGTCGTGCCGTCGGCGACCAACGCCCGTACGGACTCCCAGACTTCACCCCGACTGCGCGGATCGAGCCCCGTCGTCGGCTCGTCGAGGAACAGCACCGCCGGGGCGAGGATCATCGAGGCGGCGAGGTCGAGCCGGCGCCGCATACCGCCGCTGTAGCCGCCGACCCCCTTGTCGGCGGCGTCCACGAGGTCGAACCGCTCCAGCAGCTCGCCCGCCCGGCGCCCGGCCCGCTTCCCGCCCAGGTGGAACAACCGGCCGAACATCTCCAGGTTCTGACGTCCCGTCAACACCTCGTCCACCGCCGCGTACTGGCCGGTGAGCCCGATCCGCGCCCGGACGTCACGCGGGCGGCGCGCCACGTCGAGTCCGGCCACCGTGACGTGACCCTCGTCGAGTCGTACGAGCGTGGACAGGATGCGTACCGCGGTGGTCTTGCCCGCTCCGTTCGGCCCCAGCAGACCGTGCACGGTGCCCTCGCGCACCGCGAGGTCGAAGCCGTCGAGCGCGCGCTTCGGGCCGTACCGCTTCACGAGCCCTTCGGCCCGTACGGCGTATCCGTCGCCTTCCACCGCCACCTCCCCCTTCACGTTCACCTGTTCCTCCCCTATAACTGAGCAACCGAGTAACTGAGTACGGCGTACCCGATAGAGAGTACGCCGTACTCAGTTTCTGTCCAGTTCTTTTCAAAGGCTCGGCAAAGAGCCATGTCAGGAGGGCTACGCTGGTCTCCATGGCAAGGACCGAGACCGGCGGCAGCGGCAACATCAAGCTCAGTCTGAAGCTGCTGTGGGGCGGCGGCGAGCGCCCCAGCCGAGGGCCCAAACCGGGGCTGACGCTCGACCGGATCGTCGCCGCGGCCGTCGGGATCGCCGACGCCGAAGGGCTGGAGGCGGTCTCGATGCGCCGACTGTCCACCGCGCTGGACGTCGGCACGATGTCGCTGTACCGGTACGTGCCGGGCAAGGCCGAGCTGCTCGACCTGATGCTCGAACGGGTGCAGCGCGAGGCGCTGGAGGACGAGCAGGAGGACCTGACGGCGGAGCCGGGCTGGCGTGGAGCCGTCGCGTCACTGGCCCGCGGCTACCTCGACCACTACCGGCGCCACCCTTGGCTGCTCCGGGTCAACCAGGCCCGCACGGTCATGGGCCCGAGCTCCCTGCGTTCCCTGGAGGCCGCCCTGATCCGCCTTCAGGGCATGGGGCTCAGCGACCCCGAGCTGATCTCACTGATCATCTCGGTGCAGTCCTTCGCCGGTGGCATCGCCCGCACGGAGATCGACGCCGACGAGGCCGCGAAGGAAACGGGCCTGAGCCACGAGGAGTTCTGGGAGGAGCAGCGGCCGTACCTCGAACGGGCCATGGAGAGCGGACAGTTCCCGATGATGGCCGCGCTGGCCGAGGACACCTTCTCGGAGGACTTCGACCACTTCGCCTTCGGCCTGCGGCGGTTCCTGGACGGCCTGGAGGTCCTGGTCGCCGAGCGGACGCCGCAGCGCGGCGAAGGGTGACGCCGGCGCCCGCACCCCCACCGGGCGGGTTTCCCGACCTACGACGGGCGCCGCCGCAACAGCCTCTTCAGCCCCCACAGCACGACGAGACCGGCACCCACGGCGATCGCGCCGGTCTTGAACCCGGAGCTCGTGCCGTCCCCGCCGCTCCCCTGGGCGTTCTCCGAACCCCCGCTCCCGGACGACGAGTCGGACCCGCCCCCGCCGGGCGCGTCCCGCGCCACGACCGTGCTGCCCTCGCCCTCAGTGCCGTACAGGATCTTGGCCCCGTCGGTCGTGTACGTCACCGACTCGCCCTGTCTCTGCAGGGGGACGCTCAGCTGCTGGACCCGCTTGATCTTTCCGTCGTTCCAGTCGTAGAGGATCCCGCCGAAGTACCCGCGTACGGCGAGCCGTTTGCCGTCGGGCGAGAAGGCCGCGTCGGTGGCCCACAGGTCGACGGGGGCGACGGGCTTGAAGACGTTCGTCCCCGACGGGGAGAGCTTCGCGGGCCCCTCGTACAGATGCCCGCCGTCCTCCTGCTTGTCGATGATGTAGACGCGCCCGGTCCTGGGGTGGACGACCAGGGACTCGGCGTCACGGGAGCCGTCGGTGTACTTCACGACGTACTGGGTGGCCCGGACGGTCTGGTCCTTGAGCTCCTTGGGTTCGGGCAGCTGGTAGACCCACACGAACGGCCAGGTGACGCCGTCGTTGTCGCCGATGTCGCCGACCCAGATCTGGTTGTCGGGCCCGATGGAGATGGCCTCGACGTCACGCGGCGTGCCGACGCCGGTCATGGTGATGGTGGCGACGGTCTTGCCGGTGCGGCTGTCGACCGCGTAGAGGTAGGCGCCCTTGTCCTGGTCGTTGTGGGTCCAGTAGATGCCCGGGTGCTGCCGTGAGGCGGCGAGGCCGCTGGACTCGGTGATCCTCGGGTCCTTGATGGTGAACCCGCCGTCGTCGTCGGCGACGACCGGCGCGGCCGACACGGCGGCGAGGAGGACCCCGGCGAGGCCGGCGAGGAGGGGAAGCGATCGACGACGCATACCCCCCAGCCTGCCATGGCGCTCCGCTGGTTTTACGGTGACCACTGTGCGGGGGTGCGTGTGCCGTCTTGTGGGTGCGGGTTGGGGATGGCTGGTCGCGCGGTTCCCCGCGCGGGGCGCGACCCTCCGTGGCGAGGTTCACAGCACGGAATCGCCTCCGAGCCGCTACCACCCAGTACGGATCAATCATGATGAGCCCATGCTCAGGTTCATGCCCGTCGGCGACTCCATGACCATCGGCAGCGCGGGCGAACACACGTGGCGTTACCGGCTGTGGCAGCACCTGTGCGCGACGTACGGCGGCCCCTTCAGGATCGTCGGCCCCCGGGAGACGCTGTACGACAAGGTGACGGACACGCCCACGTCGTACGCCTACGCGGACCCCGAGTTCCCCCGTGCTCACCTGGCCGGGTGGGGCGAGGGCTGGCTGCACATGGCCCCGCTGATCACGGAGGCGGTACGGACCCACCGCGCGGACGTACTGCTGGTCTCCCTCGGCCTGATCGACCTGGGCTTCTACACGGACGCGGACCAGACGGCGCAGAACGTACGCGGCTTCGTGGCCGCGGCCCGGCTCGGCAACCCGCGCGTCCGCATGGCCGTGCTGCCGGTGATCCCCAATATCCGGGCCGAGTCGGACGCCCCCTTCGCCGCCGAGGTCACGCGCTTCAACGAACTCCTCGGCAAGGCGACGGCCGACCTGGACGAACCCCGCTCCCCCCTCCTCCTCGCCTCACCCCCGTCGTACGACATCCACCGCGACACCTACGACGGCACGCATCCGAACGCGAGCGGCGAGCACCGGATCGCGGCGGCCTTCGCGGACGCCATGTACCAGGGATGGGACCTGGCCGAGCCGTACTCGTGGTCGTGACTCAGCCCTGACGCCGCCGCGCGGTCAGCAGGGCGAAGGACAGGAACTCGCCGCGATCGGCCTCCAGCATCTCGACGACGGCCTGGTTGCTCCCTCCCGGCTCCCGCTCGGCGCACGCGCGGGCCCACAGCAGCCAGTCCCGCCAGCCGTCCTCCTGGAGCCGCGCCGAGGTGACGTCGACGAGTTCCGTGATCGCCCACTGGAACCGCCACCACTCGGCGGTGTGCCAGGCGAGGGCCTCCCACCCGACGACGTCCTTGATGTGCCCCGGTATGGACCCGAGGTCGCGCACCTCCCGGGTCATCCCGGGCGTGGCGACACCGATCTGCCCACCGGGCCGCAGGAACCGTACGAGATACGGCAGATAGCCGTCCGCCGTACCGAAGTACTCGAAGGCGTCGATGCTGACGACCGCGTCGAAGCTCTCCTCGTCGAACGGCAGGGCGTGCGCCTCGGCGCGCACGGCCTCGACACGGTCGGCCACCCCCGCCTCGCGGAAGACGGCCGCCGCCTCCTCCGGGGCGATCCACAGGTCGGCCGCGACGACGTCGACCCCGTACTCCCGGGCGAGGAAGACGGAGGTGGCGCCCTTCCCCGATCCCAGGTCCAACACCCGCATCCCCGGCGTGAGTTCGAGGTCCCGCGCGAGGTCCTCCAGCAGCCACAGCGGGTTCGGGCCCATGTCGAGCCCCAGCAGCCAGGCGGGATCGTAGGCGGATGAGCGCGGGTAGCGGCCGGGGCGCACGAGGGCCTCAAGGGCGGTGGTCGTCGTCACAGGGGCCGACCCAAGCGGATGGGCCGAGGTCCGCGCAAGGGAGTTTCGCCGTGCGGGCCGTGCGGGCCGTGCGGGCGGTGTGGGCCGAGCGGGCGGTGTGGGCGGTGTGGGCGGTGTGGGCCGAGCGGGCCCTTTGGGCCGTGTAGGCCGTCCGTGCCCTGGTCACCGTGCGTATCGTTGTACTGCGCGGCTGCGCTCGTCCGTTGGGGCAGCCGGGGAGGAGCGCCAACGATGACCGTCCTTGAAGAGAGGATCGAGATGGCCCAGGAAAACGACGAGCTGACTCTGGACGGGCTGTTCGAGTCGCTTGAGCGGATCACCCCCGAGGGATACAAGGTCGAGATCGTCGAGGGGGCCATCTTCGTGTCGCCGCAGCGGGACACGCACTGGGAGACCATCCTGGACATCATCGAGCAACTGCGCACCAAGTACCCGCGCAAGCGCCTGAAGTCGGACGTCCGGGTCGACTACCCGGGCCACCTCAACGGGTTCGCCTCCGACGTGACGCTCATCGCCGAAGGTGCCGAGAAGACCCCTGGCGAGCTCTGGCACCACCAGGACGTCGCGTTCGTCGCCGAGGTCATCTCGAAGAGCACAGCCCAGAACGACTACGGCCCCAAAAAAACCGCGTACGCGCTCGCCGAAGTCCCCGTCTACCTCATCGCCGACCCCATCTCCGTCGCGTTCGGTGCGGACGTCGACATGACCACGACCCACCTCGGCCTCACCCTCAGGACCGACGAGTTCCCCCGCGACTGACCACCGCGGCCTCCCCCCTCACCCCTGCGAACCCGACTGGCTCGGTGGGTCGGACGGCCCCGGTGCCGCCGAGGGCTCCGCGAAGAACTCCCAGATCGCGATCATGGCCAGGACCTGGGCGATCAGATAGGCGACCTGCAGGGAGTAGTAGCGCATCTGGTAGACGGACAGGAGCAGTCCGAGGCGGCTCTGCCAGTAGCGACGCTCTCCCTGGAACGTCTCGAGGTCGAGCGCGATGCCGGTGACGGTGAGGACGAAGAGCATCACGGACACGTGGAGCGCCATATTGGCCGCCCCCTCGTCGGTGAGCCAGCCCGCCAGCGCGTCGAATGCCACGGGTAACGCGAACGCCAGGGCGACCGGGACCGCCTTGGCGGGTCCGCGGCGCCCCGGAAGTTCCCGCCACAGAGCGCCCAGTACGAAACCGGCCCCGACGCACGTGGTCAGCCAGAAGACGAAGGTGAGCACCATGTCGGGAAGGCCCAGCTGGTCCCAGAGGGTGTCCTGCCACGCCTCCCCGCGGACGGTCCAGGCCCAGGTGCCGAGCACGGCGGCCGGCACGCCGGGTATCAACGCGAGGCGGGCGCCCCTGCTGCCGTTGCCCCACCAGTCGTCGCGCGGGCCGAGCGCCAGCGCCATGTCCACCACCGATGCCCCGGCGGGCAGCCGGTCAGGGGCGGCGGATCCGCTCGCGGGCCAGTCGTGCAGCTTGCTCAACCGGTCTTCCAGTTCCTCCCGTTCAGGTGGCTGATCGCCGGCGAAGAGTCCCTGGTCGAGACGGCGCAGCACGGCGTGGATCTCACGGTAGGAACGCGCCCTGTCCAGCAGGGTCTCCCGGGCGCCGGAGCCCGCGACCGTGGTGAAGGAACGCCCGGACGCCTCGAAGGGCCGGGCCAGGACGGACCTGCTCCTGAAGAGCATCACCACGCCGTACAGAGCCAGCATGTGGAGGGGGATCCAGAGAACTTGGGGAAGCGCGTCGGCGAGGTGGTACCCGCCGCCCAGGCCGACGGCGAGCGGGAAGAACACGAGCAGCAGCAGGCGGTCCGCCTCGTCGTCGAACGGCGACAGGGCGGACGGGGAGCGCCAGGTACGCAGGACGGCGAGGGCTGCCACGCTGGTCAGCAACCAGGTGTAAGCGAGGATCCAGTCCTGTCCGCCTGTGACGGACCACATCCCTTCCCACAGGAAGTCGAGACGGTGCTGCCACCCGTACTCGGCGGCCAGGGGGTCACTCAGCCAGTTCGCCCGCTGCCAGTTGCGTTCCTCCGCGAGCGCATAGCACACGGCGATCACCAAGGCCGCCACGACGACCGCCGGTCCGGCCATGCGCAGCCGCAGGACCCGGTCGTGCCCCGGGTGACTGCGGCTCTCCGGGAACAGACCTCCGTCGGCGGCGAGCCGCCAGGCGACGGCGGCGAACCCGAGCAGGGTCAGGGCCATGACGCAACAGGCGGCGGAGGTCTGTGCGACGAGCGCCGGGTCCGAGGCGTAGTACCGCCAGGCGCTGCGCTCGGGCCGCAGACCGAACGTCTCCGGCCACGCCATCGTCACGAGCGGTGGGACGGCCAGCACGGCGGCCCCCGCCCAGATACGCCGCGTCGGTCTCGCGAAGGCGAACAACAGGGCGGCGGTCGTCAGGGCGAAGGCATGGTTCTGGACGACCAACTCGTCGAACCACTGACCGTCTCCCCTGCGCGCCTCGTATCGGGTGAACAGGTCGTTCGCGGCGGTCAGCACGGGGAGAGCGGCGGCGAGCCCGGCCCACAGGACCAGATTGCGCAGCGTGCCGCGCTGCCGCCCGGTGGTCAGTCTCGGGCGCCGGTGGTGGCGCAGGGCCGCGACCATCAGCAACGCGGACATCGTCGCGTCCCAGAGCAGCGCACCGACGTGGTTCAGCCCGACAGCGATCAGCCGGTCGCTCTGCGCGGCCCAGGACCGCTGCCAGGACGGCCGGAGTTCGACGGCCACCACGGGTGCGGACGGCGTCTTCACCGCCTTTCGGACCATGCCGGACCGCGCGCTCCCGCTCAGCGCCTCGGCCAGGGGAGCCGGGATCGCCGCCGAGGCCGCGGCGGCGAGGGCCGCTGCGCGCAGCGCGGCCAGGGAGCCCGTCCTCGCCCTCTCCACGTCCCGGCCCACGCCCGCCGTCGCCGCCTCCCAGGGGTGCCAGACGAGCGCCGTGGTGCCCTTCCCCTGGCGGTGGCCCGGAGTAGCCGACTCGGATCCCGGATCTCCGGGATCCACGGTGACCTCGTCCCAGCGGGCGCCCGCCAGCGCGGGTGGCACGCGCAGCCGTACGGACCACCGCTCCGCACCGGCCCGTACGCGCCAGAGACCCACCTCCATGAACGACCGGTACTCGTTGACCCAGGAGTGCGCGCGGTAGACGACCTTGAGGCGATCACCCTTCGACGTCACGACAGGACGCCCGGTCGGCCACTCCGACCAACGGCCCTGCAACCGGTCGTCCCTGTGGTCCTGCGGCTCGCTCGGGACGAGACAGGACAGCGCCCGGATGTACCTCGGACTGTCCTCGCTGAGCAACAGGTCGTCCGCCAACGGCCAGTGGCGGGGGACCCGGACGGTCAGTTCGGTCACGATCCTGCTGTACGTGCGCTCGTCGTGCTGCAACACGATCGACGTGCTGACCCGCGTCCCGGCGAGCCGGGCACTCGCACACGCTCCGTCCGACGGCGCCTCCGCCGCCTCCGCCGCCCGCGCGGGACCCGAGGCGGCCAGAACGCTCAACGCGGCCAGGACACATAACACGGCCGACAGAGCCGCCAGAACCGACACCGACGCACGACTTCTGCACACAATCCGCCCCCCGACTGGAATCCGCGGCCCACATCATGACCGACGCCACGGACACCTGCCGAGTGCACGGACGACCACTGGGAAGCCGTACGCTCCAATACGCCCCTTGCCTTTGCACCCCTCGCCTTCTTGGTCAGCTTCGGGATCGCTTGCCTTGAGCGGACTCGAAGGCGTTGGCTGGGACCTCATGAAGTACACGCAGCTCGGACGCACGGGTCTCAAGGTCAGCCGACTGGTCCTCGGCACGATGAACTTCGGTCCGCAGACGGACGAAGCGGACAGCCACGCGATCATGGACGCGGCGCTGGACGCCGGGATCAACTTCTTCGACACCGCGAACGTGTACGGCTGGGGCGAGAACAAGGGCCGTACGGAATCCATCATCGGCAACTGGTTCGCCAAGGGCGGAGAGCGGCGCGACAAGGTCGTGCTCGCCACCAAGGTCTACGGGAACATGGACCTGGACCCCGACGCCTCCTCCGTCTGGCCCAACCACGACAAGCTCTCCGCGCTCAACATCCGGCGCGCGGTGGAGGCCAGCCTGAAGCGCCTCCAGACCGACTACATCGATCTGTACCAGTTCCACCACATCGACCGGAGCACCCCGTTCGAGGAGATCTGGCAGGCCATCGACGTCCTCGTCCAGCAGGGCAAGATCCTCTACGCGGGCTCCAGCAACTTCCCCGGGTACAAGATCGCCCAGGCCAACGAGATCGCCGCCCGGCGCGGCGGGACCATCGGCCTCGTCAGCGAGCAGTGCCTCTACAACCTCGCCGAGCGCCGTGCCGAGATGGAGGTCGTCCCGGCCGCGCAGGAGTACGGCCTAGGGGTCATCCCGTGGTCGCCGCTGCACGGCGGGCTGCTGGGCGGTGTGATCAAGAAGGAGGCGCAGGGCGGGCGCAGGGCCTCCGGCCGGGCCGCCGACACGCTGGCCGACCCCGCGTCCCGCAAGCAGATCCAGGCGTACGAGGACCTGCTGGAGAAGCACGGCATCGAGCCCGGCGAGGCGGCCCTCGCCTGGCTGCTGACCCGTCCCGGCGTCACGGGCCCGATCGTGGGCCCGCGCACCGCCGAGCAGCTGGAGTCGGCGATCCGGGCATCCGAGTTGGAGCTGAGCGAGGAGCTGCTGACCTCCCTGGACGAGATCTTCCCGGGCCCGGGGCCGTCGCCGGAGGCGTTCGCCTGGTAGAGCCCCGTCAGGGGCCCCCACAGGGGGCGCGGGGAACTGCGCGACCAGCCACACACGACCGGCAGCCGACGAACAACGCGCAGTTCCCCGTCGCCCCCTGAGCCTCTACCTGCCGAGGGCGGCCGCCAGCGCGACGACGACGAACATCAGCACAAGAACACTGGCCATGATCCGGTTACGGGTCTTCGGGTCCACGTGGTCGAGGTTAACCGGCCGCCCCGAGCGCCCAGCGGGCGGCCGTCTCGTACCGCGGCTGCTCCCCCGCCGCCCCCGACCTCGGCAGGTTGCTGCGCACCAGGGCCAGCTCGGACACCGTCCACGTTCGGCTGGTGAAGTCGGCGAGACACTCGACGTACGACCGGACGTCGGCCGTCCGCCAGCTGCGGGCCACCGTCAGGTGGGGCTTGTAGCGGCGGTGCTCCCCCATCGGCACCCCCGCCTTCCGCGCCGCCGCCTCCGCGCGGCCGGCCAGCAGCCGCAGGGCGTCCAGGTCGCCCTCCGCCCCCGCCCACAGCGCCCGCCCGCGCCCGAACTGTCCGCCGCCCCGCACCGCGAGCGGGAACGGGTCGGTACGCCGCGCCGCGCGCTCCAGCCGCTCCGACAGCTCGGGGACGAGGTTCTCGTCGACCTCGCCGTAGAAGGCGAGCGTGAAGTGCCACCCCGGCCGCCCGGTCCAGCGCAGCCGGTCCGCCCCCGGCAGCTCCTTCAACGCTCCGACGGCGTGACCCAGTTCGTCGACCACGTCGGAGGGTGGCAGCACCGCCGCGAACAGTCTCATGGTGACCATGATGACCATGGTGCGGCGAGCACGCCCCGGCGGAGCCTCATGCCGCGCTGCTCACCGTCGCCGGCGTCTCCCGCTCCTCTCGCTCCTCCTGCTCCTTCCGCTCGTTCCGCGCCTTCCGCTCCTTCGGCTCCTTCGGCTCCTTCGGCTCCTTCGGTACGAACCGCACCCGCGGGTGCCCGTGGTTCCAGCCGGCCGTCAGGCGCAGGCCGCCCGCGCGGGCCAGGATCAGACCGATGGTGACGGCCGCCACGGCCGAGATGACGCCGCCGAGGGCGAAGCCGATGCGGGGGCCGTAGGTGTCGGTGATCCAGCCGACGACGGGCGCGCCCAGCGGCGTACCGCCCATGAAGACCATCATGAACAGGGACATGACCCGGCCGCGCATGGCGGGGTCGGTGGACATCTGGACCGTGGTGTTCGCCGTGACGTTGACCGTCAGACCGAAGATTCCGATCGGGGTGATGAGCAGCGCGAACAGCCAGTACGACGGGGCCAGCGCGGCCGCGATCTCCAGCGTGCCGAAGGCCACGGCACTCGCGATCAGCACGCGCTGCCGGGCCGTTCCGCGCCGGGCGGCGAGCAGGGCGCCGACGAGGGAGCCGACCGCCATGAGGGTGTTGAAGAGGCTGTAGCCGCCGGCGCCGACGTGGAAGACGTCGTCGGCGTAGGCCGAGAGCCAGACCGGGAAGTTGAAGCCGAAGGTGCCGATGAACCCGACCAGGACGATCGGCCAGAGCAGGTCCGGGCGGCCGGCGACGTACCGCAGGCCCTCGCGGAGCTGGCCCTTGCCGCGCGGGGCGCGCTCGACGACGTGCAGTTCGCGGGCGCGCATCAGCAGCAGGCCGGCGATGGGCGCGACGAAGGACAGGCCGTTGAAGAGGAACGCCCAGCCGGTGCCGACGCCGGTGATCAGGACGCCCGCGAGGGCCGGGCCGATCAGGCGGGCGGACTGGAAGTTCGCCGAGTTCAGGCTGACGGCGTTCTGCAGCTGGTCCTTGCCGACCATCTCGGAGACGAAGGACTGGCGGGCCGGGTTGTCGACGACCGTGGCGAGGCCGACGGCGAAGGCGGCGACGTACACGTGCCAGACCTGGACGTGACCGGAGAGGGTCAGGGCGGCCAGCGCGAGACCGGTGACGGCCATCGACGCCTGGGTGACCAGCAGCGTGGGCCGCTTGGGCAGACGGTCGACGAGGACGCCGCCGTACAGGCCGAAGAGCAGCATCGGCAGGAACTGCAGGGCCGTGGTGATACCGACGGCGGTGGACGACCCGGTGAGGCTCAGCACCAGCCAGTCCTGGGCGATGCGCTGCATCCAGGTGCCGGTGTTGGAGACGACCTGCCCGACGAAGAAGAGCCGGTAGTTCCGGACCCTCAGCGACCGGAACATCGAGGTCCGGGTGCTCTTGGGCTCGGCGGGCGCGGCCACGTCACCGCGTGTGGTGGTGCCGGGTTCGTGGGGTGAGGTGGTGCCGGGGGCTTCGGCGGTGCCGGGGGCTTCGGCGGTGCGGGGTGTGCCAGGGACGTCACCCTCGGGGCGGCGAGACGTGTCGCGCGTGGGCAGGGTGGCGTGCGTAGGCAGGGGCTCGTGCTTGGGCAGGGTGTTGCGGGTGGGCGGGGCGTTGCGGGTGGGCAAGGTGTTGTAGGTGATCGGCGCGGGGGCGGAATCTGCTCCGGGTCCCGAACTCAAAGGGGTTCGCCTCCTCGGCTGTCGCGGATGTGGTCGGCCGTTCCCAGGACTGCCCCAGGACTACGCCCGTCTTCGGCAGTCACGATCGTCATCGTCGTCCTCGGTGGGGTCCTGGGGAGGGCGCCCAGGGGGTCTCGCCGAAGCGCGCCCCATCAAGGTGGGGACACGCGCGCCGCGGGCGCCCCCGGGGCGGCTCACAGATGCGCCAGCTTCTCCAGGACGGGCGCGGCCTCGCGGAGCTTGGCCCACTCGTCCTCGTCGAGCCCCTGCACCAGGGAGGTCAGGAAGGCGTTGCGCTTGCGGCGGCTCTCCTCGAGCATCGCCTCGGCACGCTCGGTCTGCCTGACCACCTTCTGGCGCCGGTCCTCGGGATGCGGCTCCAGGCTGACCAGCCCCTTGCTCTCCAGCAACGCGACGATGCGCGTCATCGAGGGCGGCTGCACATGTTCCTTGCGGGCCAGTTCGCCCGGCGTGGCGGTACCGCAGCGGGCCAGGGTGCCGAGCACCGACATCTCCGTGGGGCTCAGCGACTCGTCGACCCTCTGGTGCTTGAGCCGGCGGGACAGACGCATCACGGCGGAGCGTAGGGCGTTCACGGCGGCGTCGTCGTCGCCATGGGTCAGATCGGACATGTTCTTTAGTTTAACTCATTACTCTCGCTAAAGACCACCGTGGCGCCACCCGAACACCCGTGACACCGACCACTCGCGCCCTACGTCAAGCGTTCATCACTCATATGGGTGAGTCGGACGCGGAACGTTACCCACCACCACCGAACCGGCCCGACCCTCGTGTTCATGGGGACCAGTGTGCTCAGCCTGCGAATAGACCGTGACCTGCTCGAACGCCTCCGACGGCACGCCGCCAAACGCGGAATGAGCGTCCAGGACTACGTGATCCAGACGCTCATTCGGGACGACTTCGACCAGCGGTTCCAGACCGCCGTCGAGGAGACGGAGAAGTTCTACGGAGTCGGCTGACCCGGGGCATCACCCAAGCCCCGGGTCACCGGCCGACGAGCCGGACGCGTTCCGGTCAGGTGAGCCCCAGCCGGTCAGGAGAGCCCCAGCCGGTCAGGTGAGCCCCAGCGCCGGCATCAGGTAGTAGAAGCCGAACACCGCCGCCACCACGTACATCGCGACCGGCACCTCCCGTCCCCGGCCGGCGGCGAGGCGCAGCACCACGAAGGTGATGAAGCCCATGCCGATGCCGTTGGTGATGGAGTACGTGAACGGCATCATCACCATGGTCACGAAGGCGGGGATCGCGATCGTGTGATCGGCCCAGTCGATCTCCCCGACCGAGCCGGCGAGGATCAGGAAGCCGACGGCGAGCAGCGCCGGAGTGGCCGCCTGCGAGGGAACCATCGTGGCGACGGGCGTGAGGAAGAGCGCCACGCCGAACAGCGCACCCGTGACGACGTTCGCGAACCCGGTCCGGGCCCCCTCACCCACACCGGCCGTGGACTCCACGAAACAGGTGGTGGCGGACGAGGAGCTCGCACCGCCCGCGGCGACGGCGATCCCATCCACGAAGAGAACCTTGTTGATACCGGGCATGTTGCCCCGCGCGTCGGTCAGCTTCGCTTCGTCCCCGACCCCCATGATCGTGCCCATCGCGTCGAAGAAGCACGACAGCAGCACGGTGAACACGAACAGCAGACCGGTCAGCAGGCCGACCTTGTCGAACCCGCCGAAGAGGCTGACCTGCCCGATGAGCCCGAAGTCGGGCGTCGCCACCGGGTTGCCGGGCCACTTCGGGGTGGTCAGCCCCCAGGACGGCACGTGCGCGACAGCGTTGATCACGACGGCGAGGACGGTCATCGCGACGATCGAGATCAGAATGGCCCCCGGCACCTTGCGCACGATCAGCGCGAGCGTGAGCAGCGCGCCGAGCACGAAGACGAGGACGGGCCAGCCGGTCAGATGCCCGGTACCGCCGAGCTGGAGCGGCACGGTGGTGTGCGCGACATCGGGGATCCGGGACACGAACCCGGCGTCCACGAGCCCGATGAGCATGATGAACAGACCGATGCCGATCGAGATGCCCTTGCGCAGCCCCAGCGGCACGGCACTCATGACCCGCTCCCGCAGGCCGGTCGCGACCAGCAGCATCACCACGAACCCGGCGAGCACCACCATGCCCATGGCGTCGGGCCACGACATGCGCGGGGCGAGCTGAAGCGCGACGACGGTGTTGACACCCAGCCCGGCCGCGAGGGCGATCGGCACATTGCCCACGACCCCCATGAGCAGCGTCGTGAACGCGGCGGTGACGGCGGTGGCGGTGACCAGCTGGCCGTTGTCCAGCTGATGCCCGTACATGTCCTTCGCGCTGCCGAGGATGATCGGGTTCAGCACGATGATGTAGGCCATCGCGAAGAAGGTGGCGAAACCGCCCCGGACCTCCCGCGAGAGCGTGCTGCCCCGCTCGGAGATCCTGAAGTAGCGGTCGAGTGCGCCGAACGCGGGCCGGGAACCCGGCTCCTGGGACTGGGACGCGGTGCCCTTGGCGGGGGCCGAGCTGGACATGCGAGACCTCATCACCAGCAGCGCTCTCCCGATGCTGTTGGCGTTTCCTACGAAGAAAAGCTGCCGGACACAAACGGTTTCAGTATGAACATATGATCCAGCCGAACAAAATCGACACCGAAGACCACTCGGGTACGACAAGGACCACTCCGCACCTTCCGGAACCACCCTCGTAAGCTGTCCCCATGGCGAAGTGGACCCCCAAGCACGAGGCACCGGAGCCCCTGGAGGGCCCCGTGATCGCGACGATCACCGGCGGCACGATCGTGTGGTTCGTCCTCTTCGTCGTCCAGCTTCCCTTCTACGGCTGGTTCGACGACCACGGCCGCACCTGGTGGCTCTGGACCTGCCTGGCCGGCGGCGTCCTGGGCCTGTACGGCATCTGGTTCGTCCGGAAGCGGGACGCGGCGATCAAGCGGGACGCGGCGACCGAACGGGCGGCGACCGAGGACGCCTCCCACACCACCGAGCAGCCCTCGCGCCCCGACGGGACGCCGACCTCGGAGACCACCCCGGACACGGCGGTCACCGAGAAGCCTTAGCGTCGCTGCCGGGAATGCGGCTCCGCCGCGGGTGCGGGTTGAAAGGGCCTCGTGAAGGGGTGTCGCCCGGTCCTGGGTCATCGCAGGGCGCGGCCTACGATCAACGCTGCCGAGTGCAAACCGCTCACCACCGGGGGACTTCGGGCTGTGGACGACCAGGACCTGATACTCGCCGACCGCTACCGCCTGGTGCGCCCGCTGGGACGCGGGGGGATGGGTGAGGTGTGGGAGGCGCAGGACACCAGCCTGCGGCGGCCGGTCGCGGTCAAGGTGATCTCGGTCCTCGCGGGTGGCGGCAGTCGGGCCGACGAGGCGCGCGCCCGGTTTCTGCGGGAGGCGCGGATCACCGCCGCGCTTCAGCATCCCCACATCGTGACCGTCCACGACCTCGGTGAGGCAACCACCCGCGAGGGCACGACGCCGTTCCTCGTGATGGAACTGCTACGAGGCGAGGGCCTGGACGCCGTTGTCCGACGCGGACCCGTCAGCGAGGAGGACGTGGCGTGGTGGGGAGCGCAGGTGTGCGACGCGCTGGGCGAGGCGCATGCCGCCGGCATCCTCCACCGCGACATCAAGCCCGCGAACCTGTTCGTCGCGGCCTCGGGCAGCCTGAAGGTGCTCGACTTCGGGATCGCCCGCGCCGCCGACCCCTCGGCCACCGGTGACCGGCTGACCCAGACCGGGTTCATGGTGGGTACGGGCGCGTACATGGCACCGGAGCAGGCACGCGGGCGCCCCGAGCAGCGCAGCGACCTCTACTCCCTCGGGTGTGTGCTGTTCGAACTGCTCACCGGGCGGCTGCCGTTCGACGCCCCGGACACCCTCGGGTACGTCACAGCGCACCTTCACGATCCGCCCCCCGCGCCGAGCAGCCTCGTGCCCGGCGTCTCCGCTCCGTGGGACCGCCTGGTCGGTCGACTGCTGGC
Organism: Streptomyces sp. NPDC046862; assembly: GCF_040704615.1. Lineage (NCBI taxonomy): Bacteria > Bacillati > Actinomycetota > Actinomycetes > Kitasatosporales > Streptomycetaceae > Streptomyces > Streptomyces sp. NPDC046862. The sequence continues at coordinate 201,977 of NZ_JBEYXP010000009.1, forward strand.
CAAGGACCCGGGCGAGCGATACGAATCGGCCGCCGTACTCGCCGACGAGCTGCGGCGCTTGGGTGATGTGCGACAGGCCGCACCCGCGGTTCGCTACACCCCCACCGTCGCCGACCGGGAGGAGCAGCGAGCGGCCTCACCGCCTCCAGCCGCATCCGACGATCTCGCGGCGGCAGCCACGGTTCAGGCGCCCGCCGGGCCGTCCGGTGAAACAGGACCGTCGGGTGGTACGGACTTGAGCCGGCGCAGCCTGCTCCGGAGGGGCGCGGGCGTCGCCGCGGTCGCGGTCGCCGGAGGGGCGGCGGCGGTGTACCTGACCGGCGCCCCCGAGCGGGACCCGGTCGCCTGGTCGCAGAAGATCGCGGACGTCGACCTGATCAACTCCGACGGTCCGGACGTCGTCCTGGCCGACGGCCGGGTTCATGTGGCCGCCGGTCACTACTACAAGGAGACCGCCGCGCTCCACACCTTCGACCTGGCCACCGGTGAGCGTCTGTGGAAGAGGTCCCTCGATGTGGCCTGGTCCCGGGACACACGCTTCGCGGTCGTCGGCGGCACGGTACTCGCCCTGACCCAGGACTACGACGAAAAGGGCGGACTGGTCCACGCCTTCGACGCTGCCACCGGAAAGCGCCTGCGGCAGCGGTCGGTCTCCTACGGCGCCTCCATGTCGCTGGATGTGCATCGGCCCAGCGGCCTGCTGATCACCGTAGAGGACGGTTACGTGTCAGGAGACGATCCGCGCACCGGCGCCTCGCGATGGACGTTCGACGCATCCTCCCCCTACCAATCCAAAGTGATCCTTGCCGGCGACCTGATCCTCTGCTCCGGCGGAACCGCACTACTCGGCAAGACGGGCAAGAAGCTGTGGACACGCTCCGGCTTCGAGCCGCTGGGCGACCTGGCGCAGCCCCTGGGTGAGGGCCTGCTCTGTTACGAGGACGGCAGGACGGCCCCCGTCGACCTCGTCTGCCGCAAGGCGGCCACAGGTGAGGTGATGTGGCGCAGCCCGTTCCAGAAGACCAAACCAAGACCCGACGTCGTCGGGGAGTTCCAGCCGCTCGACGAGCTGGTGTCGGGCACCACGGTGTTCCTTCCGCTGGCCGCGGGGCCCCGCCGGAAACCGACCGCACTGAACGGACTCACCGGCAAGCCGACTTGGACCTACGGCAGTACGTACCAAGAGGTTGGCCTGCAGGAAAGGGCGACGACGAGCGTGGCGGGCGGGTTCGTCCTGCCCACGGCATCGGGACTGGTGTGCCTGGCCGCCGCCGACGGCACGAAACGGTGGCACGCCGATGCACAGAGCGTGCGGACCACCGGCAAATACGCCCTGCTCTCCAGCACAGAACAGGCACGAGTGTTCCAGCGCTGGACCAGCGCGCGGCTCGTCGGAGTGGAGCACGGCCGCACCCTCTGGACAGGCCAGTTCGACAGCACGGCCGTGAGCGATCCTGCCGCGAGCGGCGACTCGATCGCGGTCCTCGACGGCAGCGGCACGCTGTGGGCGATGCGCGTGTGACCTTTTCAGCCGCGAATGCGCCGCCTGCCAACACGGCTTCGCGAACCTGAAGACCTGGAGAGTCGTCACCGAGCTCCGCATGAACGCCCGTGCCGGGAGCCGGTTCGAAGGAGTTCACCGGTCATGAAGGGTGAACTCCTTCGATCGTCGTGGTTACGACGCGGATCCGCCCCCCGCGTTCCGTGTGGCCCGTCCGCGGCCAGGGGCCGACTCTCCCTTTACGTCGTCCACCTCATCCGGTGCGGGCAGGCGCATCCCCGTGACTCGGCGACGCGCAGGACATCGGTCAGGCATTCGGCGAGGCGAAGGCCGGCATAGCGGACCTCGGTGTACGGCGAGGCCGGATCGTCCAGCACCTTGCGGGCGAGACCGAGCACGTCGGTGCCGGTGGCGAGTTGGACGGCCTCCAGGTTGTCGGCGAGACGGGAGAGGCGGCTGCCGTTGTTGTCGGTGACCAGGAAACAGGGCTTGCCCTCGGGGGAGGGCCAGGGCAGGAGACGAGACGGAGGCGTGCCGTGCGCGTGGCCCATTGCGGGACCGTTTGCGTGTTCCATCAGGCGGCCACCTCCTGCGCGCCGATCAAGTGCCGGTCGAGGTCAATCCCGAAGTCGGCGGCAAGCACGAGGGCAAGGAGGCGGCGCTGCTGTAGAGCGGCTTCTCGTTCGTGGGCGGCAAGGTAGGGCCGGACGAGGACGGAGGCGGTGCCGTCGAGCGGGGTGGGGAGGCCGTACGGGGAACGGTGAGCGGGCAGGTGCGAGGGCTGCGGCTGGGACGCCGAGGGGCAGCGTACGAGGGTGAGGTGGAGATGAGGGAAGGAGTGACGGTGGGGTCGGCGGCGCCGTTTCCCGGTGCCGGGGGCGAAGAGGACACGCAGCCATTGGAGGGCGCGGGAGATAAGGTCGTGCATGTCGGTCTGCTCCATTCAGATCGGCCGTGCCCCCGGACGTTCGCCGCGTCGCGGGGGTTTTTGCTGACTCTGACTGTAAACTGAAACATGACGAGTCAGGTAGCCCTATGACTCGGTAGGGAGAGGCATGACTCTCACTGCCTACCTATGATCAACCCTGACCGCCTAGCGTGCCCTCATGACCGAAGACCAGGAGTGGCGCCCCGATCCCGCATCCCGGATCTACGTGTACGTGCAGATCGCCGAGCACATTGCAGACCAGATTCGTGCAGGGAGCCTGTCCGTAGGCGCGCGCTTGGCTTCGGAGCCCGATCTCGCGGCCCAGTACGGCGTCGGTATCAACACCCTCCGGCGCGCGATCCGGGAACTCCGGGAGCGAGGCGTTGCCGACACTGTGCCCGCGAAGGGCACGTTCATCATCGAAGTGCCCGAACCACCCACCGACACCACAGAGACGAACCGGACCACTGGCTAACGGTCCCCGCCACAGCCGCCGAACTAGACCCAGGGCATGGTGTCCTGGAGCAAAGCGTCGACCTCAACATGGTCAAGGAGGCGCTATGGGTCGTGTCCTCGAAGGTGGTGTACCCGCTGAACTGTGACACATTTGGGGAATGTGTCACGCCTGCTGATTCGACTGCCTGCGCCCAGTCGCCGCACACCACGCCCGTGGACGCGGCCCGCGTACGCCACGTCCCGGTCAGCGGATCACCGAGCCGAAGACTTCCCTTCGTCCGGGATCCCGTCGCCAGCCCGAGTCCACGGCAACGTCGGCAGGCACTCGACTCTCAGCACCGGCACGGCCAATCGGTACCGTTCCACATCATCGTGTGAGCCGTCGTAACCGCATTCGCTGGCAGTGCTCGTTTTCTATGCGATGGACGTGGTCGTGGGGCGGTGAACCTCCAAGACAACCGCTGTGCCTGCCACGGATCGGTCCTCGTGCATGATGATCATTTGGCCGGGCTGAAGGTGCTGCCACCGCGCCGGGGCAAGGGGAGCAAGTCGTACCGATGCTCGCCCGCCGGGCTCCAGAAATGGCGTGAACTCCACCCAAAGCGCGGCGACGTTGAGGTCCGGCCCGCCCGTCGGGGTTCGGTTTCCGATGTTCCACATGGGTCGCAGGACGCCAGCACCGGAGATGGGCGTCTGCCGTCGCGCTTCGGTGGCCGGGCGGAGGGTGAGATCGGCCCGGATGATGCCGTTGCCCGTCTCGTAACAGCGCCAACGGCACCAGGCCGCGCTCTTGGTCAGCCGCAACTGTTCGGCTGCAGTGGCCAGGGTTTCCCAGAAGCCGAGCGGAAGCGGTTGGACGTCACCGAGTTCTTCCAGCAGCCCAAGGGCCACTTCCCACTCATCTTGAGTGAGGTACTCCCAGACGTCGTTCACCGTGATGTCGTTCCGGGTGGCGATCTCCTCAGGAACCAGCAGGGAAGCGGCTTCCAGCAGCTTGGGCACATCCACACCCTGATTCTGGACCACGGTCGCGACGTTCCGTGGTCTATCAGGCTTCGATGCGGAGCCAGTTGTCGCCGGCGCGAAGCCACAGAAAGCCATCACGTCCCTGACCGCAGCGCATGACAACCCGGCCGGGCACTCGTGTCCTGCTCCGCTCGGTCACGCTCCAGGTATCGCCGACCAGCTCGGCTCGGACCACTTCGGTTGCCCGCTGGTTGTGAACGCGCTTGGTCAGAACTGCTCGATGGCCGCGTACGGCGAATCCGTCCGGATCCCGTACGGGGCTGGGCCAACTGGTCACCTCTCCCGTGGAAGAGGTGATCCGCGTCAGGAACGTGCCGCCGCGCCGAGTGCCGGAGTACCAGATCAGCCAAACCCGGTCGTCCTCGGTAGCGGCGGTGCAGCCCTCCAAAGGCGCGTCTGGAAGGCGACCTCCCGGGTCCCAGATCGCTTCCCCTTCTGCACTCCAGCCAGCAAGGCCGGCTGCCGACTTCGCATGCCCTCCGTAGATGCCTTCATCCCCGTAGGCCATCCATATTGAACCGCTGTGATCAGTCACCAAGGCAGCGATGTCGTCGCCCATGCAGAAGGTGTCCTCTTGCTCGCCGCTCGTCAGGGAGACCACCACAGCGTTCGGCCTCCACGAGCCCGTTTCCTCCCTGCGCGAGCGACCGCTTGCGATGAGGAGTCGAGAGTCCGGGAGAAGGGCGATGTGACTGGGCCGGACCTGTACGTCCTTGATCAGTCGACGTTGAGCTGACCCGTCGGCCTGGCGGATCACCAGCACCCCGTCGAACGGGACCTTCGGGACCCACCCCACCCAGCCCTTGACGTATCGGCTTCGGCCTAGGTACTTCCGATGGACGAGCAGAACAGCAAGTTCTCCCGTCGGGCCAACGGTCCACCACAGAGGGCGTCGCCATGCCCAGAGATCCGTAGCAGGTGGCCTCCAGACCCTCTGCATCGCGACGACCGTCGACACCACACCCCCTGAACCGCAGCACTCCAACGGTAAGCGCGTAGGCGCTCCTGCACTCTTCAGCGGATCACCGAGCCGAAGCCCTTGCCCTCGTCCGGGATCCCGTCCGCACCCGGCTTGAGCGTACGGACCGTCCCGGTGCCCCCGCCGATGAGGCTCCACGGCGCCACGTACACCACGCCCTTCGACGCGCCGGCGGTCTTGCTGTGCGGAACCCCCACGTACAGATCCGTCGACGTGGCCCAGAGCCCCATCCCCGTGAAGTCCCGTGCCTCGGCCGCGTCCGGCAGCACGCCGTCGCCTCGGGTGAGGATCCGGTCCCCGGAGCCCGGCGCGCCAACCCCTGGCAACACATGGACCGCCCCGGCGTACTGCGCAGCCCCCACCTGCTGGTTCGGCACGCTCACCGCGAGCTTGACGGTGGAAGCGGTACTCGCACCTTCGGAGCTTGTGTCGGCCAGCGCGACCCGCTGACCGAAGAAGGCACTCGCGGCCGGCTCACCCTCGACACCGGCAGCGAGCCGATCGACCAGATTGGCCTCGGACACCGCACCGCTCGGCTCGATACGGACGACCGTCACGGCACCCGCGTCGGCCGCGTCGCCGACATCCTCATTGGGCGCGCCCACCGCCAGCAGGGCGTCCGTCTCATCCATGGCGTCCGAGGACCGGTAGGGAATCATCGACAACGCGGTCCCGAAACGGTCACCCGCCTCCGCGACGCCGGACACGAGGTCGTCCCGGTCTTCGTCCAGCGCTCCCAGAGCTGTCGGCCGACCGTCGCTGAAGGCGTGCTGGAACAGCGTGACCCCTCCGGCGAACGACTTGCCGCCGACCGCCTCGCCCGGCGAGCCCACGGCGATGTAACTGCTGGTGGCCGCAAGGGCGTACCCGAAACGGTCATGGGCTTCGGCGACACCGGGCACCCCCGGGGCGCCCTCGTGCACCGTGGCCCTGCTCGCGCCCCGCATGTAGTGAATGGCGCCCGCGTCCTGCGCCGAACCGACATCCTGGCCCGGCACTCCGATGGTGAGGAACGCATCGCCCCCGGAGGTGTCACCCGCGGCCAGTGCGAGTCCGAACAGGTCGCCGGCTTCGACGGCGGCCGTGTCGTCCAGCGTGGTCTGCGCGTATCCGTCGACCGGGGATCCGGCGCCGATACCTGACGGTGTCCCGTGGATCACGTACACCGCGCCCGCGTCGATCTGGGACTCGTCGGCGGAGGTCAGGTCCTCATAGGGAACCCCCACCGCCAGGTCCGTGCACCCGTCCTGGTCCGCGTCATAGGCGGCGATCGAGTAGCCGAACTTGTCCCCCGCCTCCGGCTCGGCCGACATCCCGCTCAGCGCCTGCGAGAGTTCGGAGACTCCCTTGCCCCCGCCGAGGACCACGCGCACCAGCCCGGCCTCGGCCTGGCCGTCCACCGTGGCCAGCGGGTCGGCGACCGCGATGTCCCGGATGCCGTCACCGTTGAAATCCGACTCCGTCCCACCGGAGCAGCCATCGGCCGTCGCCGGCTGTGCCCCCAGCGAGAACGAGCCGACCGCGACCCATAACCCGGCCGCCAGCCCCAACTGATCACACGCGTACCCCGACGCGCGCGCCACCCCAACTCCACAGTCCCCACCCAGAGTCACGAAAGCTTCACGAGCGGAGTGAGTTAATGCGTACAGCACGCATCGCGTCAAGAGCATTGCGTCACAGTGAGGCTTGAACGCCCCTCATCGAGCTGGGAAAACGCACGCCTTTGCCCGTTTGTTCATCCTTCGTTAACCTGCCTTGACCACGCCACTCTCTGTAGTCGCAAGGGTCGGAAACCCGCCACCTTGGTTCCCCGCGACGCCATCGCAGATCAGAACGAGCCACGCCTCTCAGGGGCTCCTCCTCAAGGCATTACCGAGTGCTACCAGCAAGCCCCCACCCCAGGCGCGACCGAAGAAAGCCGTCGCACCGACGGTCCACCGCCGTAGTACCGCCCCCGTACCCCCGGCACACCCCCGTACAACCACGGCACCACCCCCCGTCCTCCCCAGGTCGGATCTTTCGCCCACTCAGGGGGTGAAGGTCCAAATCCGCACGTAACGTCGAACGCATGACCCACATCAACGCGGGCGCGGAGCTCGATCCCGTGCATCCCGTTCCGCTTCCTCCCTCCGGGCGGGCGGTCGGGCTGACCGCTGCCGAGGTGGCCGAGCGGGTGGCCCGCGGTGAGGTGAACGACGTTCCCGTGCGGAGCAGCCGCTCCACCGTGGACATCGTCCGGGCCAACGTCTTCACCCGGTTCAACGCGATCATCGGTGTGCTCTGGCTGATCATGCTGTTCGTCGCGCCGATCCAGGACAGCCTGTTCGGGTTCGTCATCCTGGCCAACACGGGTATCGGGATCGTCCAGGAGTGGCGGGCCAAGAAGACCCTGGACTCGCTGGCCGTCATCGGGGAGGCACGGCCGAGGGTACGGCGCGACGGGGTGACCGCCGAGGTCGGTACGTCGGAGATCGTGCTGGGGGATCTCATCGAGATCGGGCCGGGGGACAAGATCGTCGTCGACGGCGCGTGCGTCGAGACCGACAGTCTGGAGGTCGACGAGTCGCTGCTCACCGGGGAGGCCGATCCCGTCGTCAAGCAGCCGGGGGACCAGGTCATGTCCGGCAGCTTCGTCGTCGCCGGTGGCGGGGCCTTCACCGCGACCAAGGTCGGGCGCGCGGCGTACGCGGCGCAGCTCGCCGAGGAGGCGTCCCGCTTCACGCTCGTGCAGTCCGAGCTGCGGTCCGGCATCTCCACGATCCTGAAGTACGTGACCTGGATGATGATCCCGACCGCGATCGGGCTCGTCGTCAGCCAGTTGTTCGTGAAGAACAACGACTTCAAGGACTCCGTGGCCCGGACCGTGGGCGGCATCGTGCCGATGGTTCCGGAGGGACTGGTGCTCCTCACCTCCGTGGCCTTCGCCATCGGGGTGATCCGGCTCGGACGCCAGCAGTGTCTCGTGCAGGAGCTGCCCGCCATCGAAGGGCTCGCCCGCGTCGACACGGTCTGCCTCGACAAGACGGGCACGCTCACCGAGGGCGGCATGGACGTCACCGAGCTGCGGCCGCTGGACGGCGCCGACGAGTCGTACGTGCGGAAGGTGCTGGGCGCTCTCGGCGAGTCCGACCCCCGTCCGAACGCCTCCCTCCGGGCGATCATCGACGCCTACCCGGACGGCGACGACACCTGGCGCTGCACCGCGTCACTGCCCTTCTCCTCGGCCCGCAAGTACAGCGGGGCCTCCTTCAGCGAGAGCAGCGAGGGCGACGGCGTGTCGAGTACGTGGCTGCTGGGCGCCCCCGACGTGCTGCTGGCCGACGGCGACCCCGCGCTCACCGAGACCGAGCGGCTGAACGAGGAGGGGCTGCGGGTGCTGCTGCTCGTGCGGGCGGAGCGGGACCTCGACGCCGAGGACGTCACCCAGGAAGCCCGGCCCGTCGCGCTCGTCGTCCTGGAGCAGCGGCTGCGCCCGGACGCCGCCGACACGCTGCGCTACTTCGAGGAGCAGGACGTACGGGCCAAGGTCGTCTCGGGCGACAACGCGGTCTCCGTCGGCGCGGTCGCCGGGAAGCTGGGGCTCACGGGAGAGGTCGTGGACGCCCGGCGGCTGCCCGCCGAACGCCCGGAGATGGCGGACGCGCTCGACGCGGGCACCGTGTTCGGGCGGGTCACCCCGCAGCAGAAGCGGGACATGGTGGGCGCCCTGCAGTCGAAGGGGCACACCGTGGCCATGACCGGCGACGGCGTGAACGACGTGCTGGCCCTCAAGGACGCCGACATCGGGGTGAGCATGGGGTCGGGGTCGGAGGCGACCCGGGCCGTCGCTCAGATCGTGCTGCTCAACAACAGCTTCGCCACGCTGCCGTCGGTCGTGGCGGAGGGTCGGCGGGTCATCGGCAACATCACGCGCGTGGCGACGCTGTTCCTGGTGAAGACCGTCTACTCGGTGCTGCTGGCGATCCTGGTGGTGTGCTGGCAGGTCGAGTACCCGTTCCTGCCCCGGCACCTGACGCTGCTGTCCACCCTGACGATCGGCGTCCCGGCCTTCTTCCTCGCCCTCGCGCCCAACAAGGAGAGGGCGCGACCGGACTTCGTCCGGCGGGTCATGCGGTACGCGGTCCCGGGTGGCGTGGTCGCGGCGGTGGCGACCTTCGTGACGTACCTGATCGCGCGCCACTACTACACGGGCCCCGGTTCACTGGACGCGGAGACGAGCGCGGCCACCCTCACCCTGTTCCTGATCTCCATGTGGGTGCTGGCGATCATCGCCCGCCCGTACACCTGGTGGCGCCTGGGCCTGGTGGCGTCGATGGGGCTGTGCTTCGTGCTGGTGCTCATGGTGCCCGGGTTGCAGCACTTCTTCGCACTGAAGCTGGTGGGCGCCGCGATGCCCTGGCTGGCCGTGGGCATCGCGGCGGTGGCGGCGGCCGCCCTGGAGTTCCTGTGGAAGTGGGTCGACCGCCGCCCGCCTGTCTGACTGCCCGGCTGCCAGCTGCCCAGCTGCCCAGCTGTTCAGCGACCTGGTGGTGACTACCTGGTGGTGACTACTGCACGTCGACGAAGTCGGACTTGGAGGTCACGGCCCCGGTGCCGGTGTAGCCAGTGAAGCTGTACCGGAAGTAGCCGTCGGCGGTGGCCTTGACGGTGGTCTTCAGGGCGCCGGTGGAGGTCGTCGTGACCGTCTTGACGTCCGTGTAGGTGGACGTGCCCTTCTTCTTGAACTGGAGCTTCACGGGCTGGCCGCCGAAGTTCTGGTACTTCGCGGTCTCCCAGTTCGCCCGGGTCAGCTTGCTGGTGATCGTGAGCGTCTTGTTCCTCTTGATCGGCTCCGGCGAGGCGTTGGTGCCGGTGAGCTTGGTCGCGCGCTGGATCTTGAAGGACTTGGCGTTGTCCTTCTGGACGTAGTCGGCGTCCGTGCCCTGGGCGATCGCCCAGACCTTCCAGGTGCCGGCCAGCTTGTTGAGCAGGTCGAGGTCGGCGTCGACGGTGAAGGTCGACTTGCAGGTCGACGTGGTGCTGTTGACCACGGTGCACACGGACTCGTCCTCGTTGGCCAGGGCGCCGCCGTCGAGGTTGTCGAAGTCGGGGCCGTGCCACAGGATGACGTCGGCCCAGTCGATGCCGGAGTTGTCCTTGGCGGTGAAGGTGACCGAGAAGGTCTTCTTCGTGGTGGGGCCGAGGACGACGGGCTTGCCGCCGTTCACGACCACGTTCGAGATGGTGGTGTCGCCGGTGGCGTCGTCGGCGGGGCCCCGCACCGCGTCGGCCTGGGCGGACTGGGCGGCCCTGGTGACCGCGGTGACACCGGGTGCCTCGTCGGCCTGCGCGGCCGGGACGGCGAGAGCGGACAGTGCCAGGGCGCCGGTGACGACGCCGAGGGTGGCACGCATGCGCATGTGTTCCCCACGTTGGAAAGGGGACCCCGCGGCAGAAACCTGTCACGCGGGGTCCGACTGGTCTGGTGAGCCAGACGGCTCGCGTGATCAGATCCGTGCCGGGTGGGAATAGTTGTACGAGTTGTGGAGATGTTTCGCGAATGTTGCGTAGATCACATGCGCTCGCCCCGCCACGGCCGCGTGACGGGGCGAGCAGACAGCGAACAACCGCCGGGCCCTAGTCGAACCAGCGGTCCCGCGCCAGTTCCTCCGTCCTCGACGGATCCTCCAGCAGCGCGGCGACCTCGAAACGGCGCGGCCACTGTTTCGCGGCCCAGGCCAGGCCCGCCGCGACGCCCTCCAGGGTGGACGCGTGCAGCACACCGTCCCGCGTACGGCGCCAGTCCAACTCGACGCCGTCGACGACGAGTTCCTCGTGCTCGACGTACGAGGACGGCGTGGCGGGACCCAGCAGCACGCGCACGGACTCCGGTACGTCGTGCTCGGTGCCCTCGGAGTCCACCTCGCCCGTCACCGACTCGCTCAGCCGCCGCACCTGGAACAGCTCGGCGAGCTCGGCGGCCCTGGACGGCCGTACGGGCAGCAGCGGCACCCCGCCCGTGAAGGGCAGCAGGTCGGGCGAGTCGACGACCACCGCGTCGCCCGCGTCCACGACGACGACCTCCCCGTCCAGCACGGCCCGCAGCTCGTCCGGCAGGGTCACCTGCTCCGGGTCGAGGTCGGCCAGCGCGCCGTACAACGCGTGCAGTTGCACGGACGACACGTGCCGCTCCGGGTCGGCGAGACGGTCGAGGAGCTCGGCTGCACCGCCGGGCTCGTCCAGCAGGGCGGCCACGGACGTGCGGACGCCGAGCGCCCGCAGGACCTGCTCGTCGTCGAAGCCGGTGGCGTCGGCCTCGTCGTACAGGCCGTGCAGGAGGGGGTCACCGCCCGCGGCGCGCAGGCCCGCCGGGCGGCGGCCGTCCAGCACCGGGTTCCCGCGCAGCCACCACGCCGTGTACGACCGGACGATCTCGTGCGTCCCGTCCGGCAGCAGGACGCGTACGGGCTGGGTGAGCGCGTCGCGCAGCGGGGGCCGCGAGAGGAGGGCGAGGGCCTGCGGCCAGCGGTCGTCGTCCACGAGGTCGAGATCCCGCACGGCGACGATCTCGGTCGCGACCGGCGGCACGGGCGTGTCCGGGAGCCGGTCGAGCACGTCCTCGCACCACACGTCGACGGCGTCGAGCAGCCCCGCGTCGTCGGGCTCGGCGAAGTCGCCCTCCCGCGGCTCCAGTTCGTCGGGGTCGAGGACGACGTCCGTGGCCCGTACGAGAAGGAAGTTCGCGAGCACACCACACGCGGCCAGCGGCTGCTCTCCCCAGCGCTCGGCCAACTCGGAGTCCACCGAGGCGAGTTCGTCCTCGCTCATGACCTGGGCGAACGGGCTGCCGGCCAGGACCAGTTCGCCGGCGGGCGACAGTTCGCCGTCCTCGTCGGGAAGGGCGAGGGCACCGAGCCACGGCTCGTCACCCGGCTCCAGACCGGCGTCCCGGACGAGCCCGAGCACGATGTCCGCGAGCTCCTCCGCGTCGGGGGCGTCCTCCTCCCAGGCGCCGGTGTCCTCGTCGAGCGAGGCGGCCACGGCCGCGCGCACCTGCGGGGTGGTGAGCACCGCGCGGGGTGTCGCGGGCAGCGCACCCAGCTTCTCCAGCAGCGGATGGGCGGCGTCCGGGTGGGCGACCTTGAGGCCGAGCCGCGCCAGGGCCTCGGGAGCGGCCGAGTCGGAGGAGTCCGGGGTGGGCAGCAGGACCTGCCGGGGCCCGATCGTCGTCCGCCCGTCGGCGAGCGGCACGGGCAGCCCGGACAGCCGGTCGGGGTCGACGCCGGCGAGGCTGTCGTAGAGCCGCCGCCACCAGCCGGGGCTCTTCTCCAGACCGGCGAGACGGTCGACGGCCTCGGTGAGCGGCAGCCGGGCCACGCCCAGGGTGCGGAGCTCGACACGGCGTTCGAGCCCGGCCGGCAGGAGACTGGGGAGCACCTCGGCAAGGACACGGACGGTATCGGCCCCGCCGCCCTCGACGACCTCCGCGTCACGAGGGCGGAGGGCCTCGGGGAGCTCGTCGCTCTGGCTCGGTTCGATCGTGCCCGGGTCGATGGCCGGGGGCAGGAAGGCGGTGCGGGGCAGCCGGTCGAGGATCGCCTGGCGCAGCGCCCCGTCGAGCTCGCCCTTGCCCAGCGGACCGGGCACGAGGTCGATGATCCCGGGGGTCACCGGCCGCCAGTCGGCGAGGAGTTCGGCGTACGCGTCGGCCGCGCGCTCCACGAGGAAGCCGGTCAGCGGGCCGGGCGCGGCGTGGCGGCGCGTGGTGTCCAGCGGGAGCGAGGCGATGAGCAGCGCGGGCACGCCCAGCGGCTCGTCGCTGGGGGTGGGCGCGTGCACGACGGGCGCGGTGCGGGGGCGGACCGGGGTGCCGTCGGCGTCGATCGGTACGGCCCACGTGACGGACCAGTACGGGCGCAGCCGCTCCTCGACGGGCCGGTCGGCCAGGAGCGCCGGATCGAGGGGCCCGGCCCCCGAGACCGTACGCCAGTAGGTGGTGCCCTCGCGGGAGTCCTCGACGGTCACGCCGTGCTCGCGGGCGCGACGGCGGAGCGTACGAGCGCTGTCCCCGACCTCGATGACGACCTCGTCCAGCCCTGGCAGGGCGAGCAGCAGCGCGTCGTCCACACCGTTCAGGAGCCGCTCGGCGAGATCCTCGGCGGCGGCGTCCCGCAGCGGCAGGATCACGACCGTGTCGTACGACTCCGGGGCGCTGCCCTCGGCCGCGAACGGCAGCCGCAGCAGGGGTACGTGCCCGTCGCGCCGCCGGATCTCGTCGCCCAGCCCCGGGCTGTGGCGGGCGGTGTCGGCGGCCAGCTCGCGTGCCTCGGCGAGGGACCAGCGGATGCCTCCGTGCCGTCCGACGACGGCGGGCTCGTCGGTGACGGCCAGCACGGCGGCGAAGCCGACGCCGAACCGGCCGACGGTGGCCTCATGCGTGTCCCGCTTGGCGGAGGCGCGCAGCGTGGACAGGGACTCCACGCCGGTCGCGTCGAGGGGTGCGCCGGTGTTGGCGGCGACGAGGACGCCGTCGCGGAGGGTGAGACGCAGGCGGCCGGGCACCTTGGCGCGGGCGGCGGCGTCGGCGGCGTTCTGGGCGAGCTCGACGACGAGCCGGTCCCGGTAGCCGCCGAGTACCAGGTCCTCCTCGGCGTTGGCGTCCTCGCGGAAGCGGGCCGGGCTGGTGGCCCAGGCGTCCAGCACGCCCCGCCGCAGGCGGGCCGTCCCGAAGGGGTCCGCGCCCTCGGCCGCCGGCCGCACGAACTTGCTCACGGTGCACCTTCCATGTCGGGTGGGGGACGAAGGTACCGCGTGTGGGGGGTGCGGTGATTTCTGGAGGGTGGTCGGGGTGTGTGCGGCCTGGTTTTCCTCGCCCCCGCCGCCCCTACCCGTCCCATCCTGTCCCTGGGGGCTGCGCCCCCAGACCCCCGCAATCGGCCTTGCGGCCTCGTCCTCAAACGCCGGACGGGCTGGATTCTCCAGCCCCTCCGATGAGACGGGTAGGGGCGGTGGGGACGGAACAAACTCCAGGGTCGGCCCCCACGCTACGAATGACCCAGTTCCGCCGACACCTCGTCCGTCGTCACCGACACCGACCCCGAGTCCGGAGACGGCCGCAGCGGGAAGTGGTCCACCTTCGTCTCGTCGATCACCGGCGGAGCCGGCCGCGGCGGCTTCGGCATGACCGCGGCCTCCGAGTGCCCCCCACAGCCGTACGACAACGCCACGACGCGGCCGTCCGCCGGGGAGAACTCGTTCGCGCAGACACCGAACGCCTGGCCCAGCGAACCCCCGATGGGGGTCAGGAAGCCACAGCTCACACACGCCGCCGGCGCCGCCTGCGCCATGGCCGACTTGGGGCCGTACGTCTCCTCCCAGCGGTCGGCCGCGCTGTGCAGCCCGTAGCGCGAGAGGACCCGGGCCCGGCGCATGCCGAGCTCCTCGGCGACCGAGGAGATCGAACCGCGCAGGGGCGCGATCGGCAGGTTCGCGGGCACCCCGGCCGTGACGTCCGCGTCCTCCGCCTCCACCAGCTCGGCCATGTCGTGGGACACGGCGGCGTTCGGCGCCGGCTCGTCCTCGCCGGTGAAGCCGGGCTCCAGACGCAGATCCTCGGCGTCGGTGGGCAGCAGGTCCCCCGGCCCCAGGTCACCGGGGCGCAGGCGCTCGCTCCACGGCACCCACTCGGGGGCGAGGAGGGCGTCGGGGCCGGGCAGCAGGACGACCTCGTCAAGCGTCACGATCTTCGCACGAGACGCACGCGCGACCGTCACAGCCCAGCGCCAGCCGCGATAGCCGAGCTCCTTGCACTCGAAGTAGTGCGTGACCACGCGGTCCCCCTCGGAGACGAGCCCCGCGTGCTCGCCGACGACACCTGGCGCGGCGGCCTCCTCGGCGGCGGCCCGGGCGAGGTCGACGGCCTCCGCGCACAGACGGTCGGGGGTACGGCTTCGCGTTGTCGCTGCGCTCACAGGTATCGCTTCTCTCCTACGCCGTCTCATAGCGCGCCATCCCTCGGCGGGGGCGCGGACGGAGCGGACCGAAGGACCGCGTCGACGTCCGTGCGTCCGCGCTCGGGCGCACTTACATCATCCATTCTGCGCCATGCGGGGGCACTGCGTGGCACCGACGGTCCTGTAGGGCGCCGTGACTGTTCGGGCGCCCGGAGTGAGGGGCCTCCACGCGGGGCTGCGCCCCGGACCCCCGGTCAGCACCTGCCCCATCATGTCGTAGATCCGGCTGCGGGTCATCGGTGGCTTGTCGCGCAGTTCCCCGCGCCCCTGTGGGGGCTGCGCCCCCACACCCCCGATCAAACAGCACCCCCCCCGGCGCCGCCGCACATCGGCACAGCCCGCGCCCACGGACGCGACCCGCCGAAAGCCATCCGTGCCCCAACCGCACTACCCGGCCCGACTCGGGGCACTATGACGGAGTGGCAGCCGCGAGGTCGTCCCAGGGTGCTACCGGGATCGGTGGGGCCAAGGGGAACAAGGGGAGCAGCCGGAGTGGCGGATCGGGCCGGGTGACCGGAGCCGTCCGTTCCGTCGGGCATGCGCTGCGCTTCCCCGTGACCGGTACGGCGAGGGGGATCAGAAAGGCCACACACGCGCACGGCGCGGGGGAATCCGGGCTCGGGAAACTGATCGAGCTGCACGCGGTGAACGGCGCGGGGGATGTGATGATCACCGTGGCGCTCGCGTCCACCGTGTTCTTCTCCGTGCCCACCGACGAGGCCCGGGGCCGCGTCGCCCTCTACCTCGCCATCACGATGGCGCCGTTCACGTTGCTCGCCCCGGTGATCGGGCCCCTGCTCGACCGGCTCCCCCACGGTCGCCGCGCGGCCATGGCCGGGGCCATGCTCGCTCGCGCGCTGCTCGCTCTGATCCTGTCCGGTGCCGTCGTCACGGGAAGTATCGAGTTGTATCCGGCCGCCCTCGGCGTGCTGGTCGCGTCCAAGGCGTACGGCGTCGTCAGGAGTGCCGTCGTGCCACGGCTGCTCCCGCCACGGTTCTCCCTCGTCAAGGCCAACTCGCGCGTCACCCTCGGCGGGCTGCTCGCCACCGGGGTGGCCGCGCCGATCGGGGCGGGGCTGCAGGCACTCGGGCCACGGTGGCCGCTCTACGGCGCGTTCGTGATCTTCATCGCCGGAATGTTCCTGTCCTTCTCACTGCCGCCCAAGGTCGACTCGGCCAAGGGCGAGGACAGGGCGCTGCTCGCCGCGGACGCCGAGCATCTGCACGGGCCGCACCGCCCCAGCACGCTGAAGCGGCCGGGGCTGCGGACCGTCGGTATCGCCGTGACCCACGGCCTCGGGGCCAACGCCTCGCTGCGCTGTCTCTCCGGGTTCCTGATCTTCTTCCTGGCGTTCCTGCTGCGGGAGCACCCGATGGCCGGGCAGAGTGCCGCGGTGTCGCTCGGGATAGTGGGCGTCGCGGCGGGCGCGGGCAACGCGCTGGGTACGGCCGTGGGGGCATGGCTGAAATCGCGGGCGCCCGAGATCATCATCGTGACCGTCGTCGCCGTCGTCCTGGGTGCCGCGATCACGGCGGCCGTGTTCTTCAGTGCCGTCCTCGTGGCCTTCCTCGCCGCGGTCGCCGGCTTCGCGCAGGCCCTCGCCAAGCTGTCGCTGGACGCGATGATCCAGCGGGACGTGCCGGAGCTGGTCCGTACGTCCGCGTTCGCGCGCTCCGAGACGCTGCTGCAGGTGGCCTGGGTCCTGGGCGGCGCCATCGGCATCGTCCTGCCGCTCAACGGGGTCCTCGGCCTCTCGGTGGCCGCCGCGATCGTGGCCGCGGGATGGCTCACGACCGTCCGCGGACTGCTCTCCTCCGCCCGGCACGGCAGTACGCCCACATCGCGGGTGGCCTGAGCACCGGGGCGGCTCTCAGTGGCGTGCCGTGGCGCACGGCACGCCGCCACCCTCATGGAGGGGCCGTCGGCCGTGCCAGATAGCCTTCGGCCATGACCTCCCTGCGTTCCGAAGCGCGCCGACGTCGCGCCGTGGCAACCGTCGGCGCCGTGTCCGCCGGCCTTCTCGCCCTGTCGGCCTGCGACAAGCCGAGCCCGCTGGCCACCATCACGGTCGGCAAGAACTCGGTGAGCTCCGAGACCGACTGCTACAACGACGGCAAGACCGTCTCCACCGAAGAGCTCGCGAAGTGCCTGAAGTCCAAGGACATCAAGTCCATCGACGTCGACCCGGACGAGACGGTCCGCTTCGGTGTCGACCCGGACATCGCGGACAAGGGCTGGACGATCCTCATGAACGGCCAGCCGCTGACGGACGCCAGCAAGAAGACGTACCGCACGATCCCGGGCAGCGTGTTCTTCAACGCCCAGTACGGCGCCCAGGGCAACACCACGGTCGTCTCCATCCGTCAGGGCGAGACCAACGTCACCGGACTGTGGTCGTTCAAGCTCAAGAAGGACGCCTGATCGCTGCCGCGGGGCCGCGCGTACTCGTGGCCACCGCCGTCCCGGCGGAGAGGGACGCGGTGGCCGGGGCGTTCGCGACGCGGGCTGATGAGGTGGCGCTTCCCGGCGCGACGCTGCACCGCGTCGGCGACCGGTTCGACCTCCTCGCCGTCGGCGTAGGTCCCGCCCTGGCCGCCGCCTGCACCGCCACCGCGCTCACCGCGGCGGCTCTGCGCGGCACGCCGTACGGGCTCGTCGTCACCACCGGCATCGCGGGCGGGTTCGCGCCGGACGCGCCCCTCGGCTCCCTCGTCGTCGCCGACACCGTCACGGCCGCCGATCTGGGCGCCGAGACGCCCGACGGCTTCCTCCCCGTCACCGAACTGGGCTTCGGCACCGTCCACCACCGTCCACCGGAATCACTCGTACGGGAGGCCGCGGCCGCCACGGGGGCACTCGTCGGAACCGTACTGACCGTGTCGACGGTGACCGGCAGCGCCGCACGCGCGGCCGAACTGCGCGCCCGCCACCCCCGCGCCCTCGCGGAGGCCATGGAGGGCTTCGGCGTCGCCGAGGCGGCCGCCGCGCACGGCACGCCCGTACTGGAGCTGCGGGCCGTCTCCAACCCCGTCGGCCCCCGCGACCGGGCGGCCTGGCGCATCGGGGACGCCCTCGCCGCACTCACCGAGGGATTCGGGAAGCTCGCGCCCGTACTGGAGAGTTGGACTTCACATGACCGCGCTGAATGAACCGCAGCATGAACCGCGGAACGAACGGCGGGACTCACCGCTCCCGTCGGCCGATCCGCTGAAGATCGCGTACTCCCCCTGCCCGAACGACACCTTCGTCTTCGACGCCCTCGCCCACGGCCGTGTGCCGGGGGCCCCCGCGCTCGACGTGACGTTCGCGGACATCGACATCACCAACGGCATGGCCGAACGCGGCGAGTTCGACGTGCTGAAGGTGTCGTACGCGGTGCTGCCGTACGTCCTCGACGAGTGGGCGCTGCTGCCGTGCGGGGGCGCGCTGGGCCGGGGCTGCGGACCGCTGGTGCTCACCAGGGAGCCGGGCGTCGAGCTGGCCGGCCGTACGGTCGCCGTCCCGTCCGAGAAGTCGACGGCGTACCTGCTCTTCCGACTGTGGGCCGCGGACACGGTGCCCGGTGGGGTCGGCGAGATCGTCGTCATGCCGTTCCACGAGATCATGCCGGCCGTGCGGGACGGGAAGGTCGACGCGGGGCTCGTCATCCACGAGGCGCGATTCACGTACCGGAACTACGGGCTGCACAAGCTCGCCGACATGGGTGAGCACTGGGAGAGCACGACCGGACTGCCGATTCCCCTGGGGGCGATCATCGCGAAGCGGTCGCTGGGTTCCGGGACGCTCACCGGACTGACTGAGGCGATCCGGGCGTCCGTGAAGGCGGCCTGGGACGAACCCGAGGTTTCCCGGCCGTATGTCATGGAGCACGCGCAGGAGATGGATCCCGCGGTCGCCGATCAGCACATCGGGCTGTACGTGAACGAGTTCACCGCGGACCTGGGTGAGGACGGGTATGCGGCGATCCGGGGCTTGCTGACGCGGGCGGCGGCGGAGGGGCTTGTGCCGGCGCTGGGGCCGGAGGCGTTGGTGCTCCCCTGAGCCGCCCGCCGGCCTGGCCGTCCCCGTCGGCCCGCTCCTGGTGACCGCCACCCAACGGCGTGCGGGGCGGCCACTGGGCCAGCGACAACATGCCCATCACCTTCCGGATGAGGAAGCCGGCCAGGGGCAGTTCCACGCACACCGCGAGCGCCGCCGACAGCCACACCCCCGGAGTGCCGAGGGCCAGGGACACGTCGAACCACGCGTCGCACGCCAGCAGCGCCCCCGTTGTGACCGCCGCCACGATGACGGCCCGGTGCCGGCGCCAGCCGAGCAGCGCCGTGGCCGCCATCGCGAGCAGGAGCAGCACGTCGAACCCGACCCACGTGGTGCGCCACTGACGGACGGTGTAGCCGTGCGGCAGTGTGAACGCCAGCAGGACCGTCCACGGCACCAGACCGACGGCACAGACGGTCAGCAGCTCCAGAGTGTGGCGCCGCTGCCGTCTGATCCGTTCCAGGAGTTCGGCGGAGGGTATGTCGGTCGGTATGCCGGTCACCGCTGGCGTTCCCCGGGCATCACACGTCGAGCTGGTCGGCGACCGCGCGCAGCAGCCCGGCGATTTTCTTGCCCGCGGTCTTCTCGGGGTAACGGCCCCGTTCGAGCATCGGCGTGATGTTCTCGAGCAGGGTCGTCAAATCCTGGACGATCGAGGCCAGTTCGTCCGGCTTCTTACGGGTCGCGGCCGCGACCGACGGCGTCGGATCCAGGATGGTCACCGAAAGCGCCTGGTCACCGCGCTGCCCGGCGACGACGCCGAACTCCACGCGCTGGCCCGGCTTCAGAGCATCGACTCCGGCGGGCAGGACCGAGGAATGGACGAAGACATCGCCGCCGTCGTCGCGGGAGAGAAAGCCGAAGCCCTTCTCGCTGTTGAACCACTTGACCTTGCCGGTAGGCACGTCTGTCCTCGTCCTCGTTACTCGTCGGAAACTGCGTCTGAAAAGTGTGCTCGGTGTGATCCGGGTGTGCGGAAACCGCTCTTATAGCAGTACAGCGGGTCGCCGGGACCCGCCGGTACCAAGGCTAATGCTCACGGGCCCGGTGACAAGACGTCACCCGGCTGTTCCTTCGCGCTGGGAACTACCCTGGTCGGGTGCGTGACAAAACCCAAACGAATTCCGCCGAACCCGGTGACAGGTTGATCCGTGCCGGTTCCGTCGTGTTCTTCCTCGGTACCGTGGCCACTCTCGTCACGGTGGCCCCGCTGTTCCTCGGAACGACGCCTTTCCCGACCTACATGTTCGGACTGAGCATGCTCATGGGCGTCGGATTCCTGATCGCCGGGGCAGGTGTCCTCCAGTCGATCGCGGCGGGCCGCCGCCGTGCCCGCGGCGCGGGCACGGCCACGGCCACGGGCATGGCCACGGCCAGGAACACGGCCACGAGCACGAGCACGAGCGACGGTCAGGCCGCCGCGCGGTAGCCGGCGAGCCAGGCGGGGAACGCGGTCAGGTCCGGAAGGACGGCGTCCGCGCCCGCCGCGCTCAGCGCCTCCGCCTCGAACGGCCCCGTGGCCACGGCCAGGGAGTACGCCTCGGCCGTGCGCGCGCCGCGTATGTCGCCGGTGTGGTCGCCGACGTACACGGTCGCGCCGTGCTCGCGCAGCGCCAGGGCCTTCTGCTCGGCCCACAGGTCGCCGACCACGGCGTCGGGCTCGATGCCGAGGTGCTCCAGGTGGAGCTTGGCGTTCGGCTCGTACTTGGCGGTGACGACGATCGCCCGGCCGCCGCCCTCCTGGACGGCCCGGATCGCCTCGCGGGCGCCGGGCAGCGCGGGCGTCGCGGTGATGGCGACCGTGGGGTACATCTCACGGTAGAGGTCGGCCATGGGCGCGAGCCGCTCCTCGGGGAACCAGTTCGCCAGTTCCAGCTCCAGGGGCGGCCCGAGCCTGGTGATCGCCAGGTCGGCGTCGATGTACGTGCCCGTCCGCTCGGAGAGCGCCTGGTAGCAGGCGTGGATGCCGGGGCGCGAGTCGATCAGGGTCATGTCGAGGTCGAAGCCGATGGTCGGCGCGGGAGAGGTCGCGGTGGTCGCGGAGGTCGTCGAGGCCATATGGGTCATTGTGCCCAGCCCGCGCGGCGCTTGATCGGGTTGTCCACACCCCGGCACAGTCACCGCACATCCGGCCCATAGACTCAGGCAAGCCTCACCTCCCCCCACCCCGGAGCCCCCATGCCCGCCGCCCGACGCGTCCTCGTGATGACGGCGGCCGTGGTGGCGCTGGCCCTCGCGCTGCTGCTGAGCCTCGCGGTCGGCGCCCGCGCCCTGGCTCCGTCGGCGGTGCTCGACGCGCTGCTGCACGGCGGGGACAGCGACGCCGCCGACGTCGTACGGAGCCTGCGGCTGCCCCGCACGCTCATCGGGCTCATGGTCGGGGCGGGCCTCGCGCTGGCCGGAGCCGCCCTCCAGGGCATTACCCGCAACCCCATCGCCGACCCCGGGATCCTCGGCATCAGCCAGGGCGCGTCGGTCGGCGTCGTCCTGGCCATCGCCTTCGCCGGGGTGCACACGCTCACCGGCTACGTCTGGTTCGCGTTCGCGGGCGCGGGGATCGCCTCGGTCGTGGTGTTCGCGATCGCGTCGAGCGGGCGCGGCGGGGCGACCCCCGTGAAGCTGGCGCTGGGCGGCGCGGCGGTCAACGCGCTGCTGGTGTCCGTGACGACGGCCGTGCTGACGACGAAGGCCTCCGCGCTGGACGAGTTCCGGTTCTGGCAGGTGGGTTCGCTCGCCGGGCGGGACGCGGAGCTGGCGGCGCAGGTGTGGCCGTTCCTGCTGACGGGCGCCCTGCTCGTGCTGGCCGTGGCCCGCGGGCTCGACGCGCTCGCGCTGGGCGACGACGTGGCGCGGGGCCTCGGGCACCGGGTCGCGACCGTACGGGCCGTGGGCGGGCTCGGCGCCACGGTCCTCACCGGCGTCGGGGTGGCGGCCGCCGGCCCGCTCGCCTTCGTGGGCCTCGCCGTCCCGCACCTGGCCCGCGCCCTCGTCGGCCAGGCCCACCGCTGGGTGCTGCCCCTGTCGGCGCTGCTCGGCCCCACGATGCTGCTCGTCGCGGACACGGCCGGACGCGTGCTGTTCCCGCCGGCCGAGGTCCCGGCGGGCGTGATGACCGCGCTGATCGGGGTGCCTTTCCTGGTGTTCCTGGTGCGTAGCAGGGCGGTGCCCGCATGACGTCGGTCCTGGACCCGGCCGGATACACGGTCGTACGAGCGGGCCGTACCTCGGTCCTCCTGCACCGCAGGGCCACGCTGGTGGCCCTGGCCCTGACCGTGCTCCTGGCGGCGACGAGCCTGGCGTACCTGTGCGTGGGCGAGCGCTTCGTCCCCCCGGGTGAGGTCCTCAAGGTCCTCACGGGGCAGCCCTCGTCCGCCGAACTGATCGTGGGCACGCTGCGGGAGCCGCGCCTGGCCGTGGGCCTCCTGGTGGGCGCCGCGTTCGGTGTGGCGGGCGGTCTGATCCAGACGGTCGCCCGCAACCCGCTGGCCAGCCCCGACGTCATCGGGATCAGCCAGGGCGCGAGCGCGGTGACGGTGGCGGCGATGACGTTCGGGGTGACGTCGTACGCGGTCCTGCCGTACCTGTCGGTGGCGGGCGGCCTGCTCGCGGCCGCGCTCGTCTACGTGCTGGCCTGGCGGGGCGGCCTCCAGGCGACGCGCTTCGTCCTGATCGGCATAGGCTGCGCGATCGCGCTCCGCTCGGTCACCACCCTGTTGATGACCAAGGGCGACTACCTGGTGGCCCAGCAGGCGCAGATCTGGATGACGGGCTCGCTGAACGGCCGTGGCTGGGCCGAGGCGCAACCCCTGGGCCTGGCACTCCTGCTCCTGCTGCCCGCCGTGGTGTGGGCGGCCCACGCCCAGCGGACGGTCGGCCTCGACGACGACACGGCGACGGCACTGGGCGTACGGCTCGGGCGGGTACGGCTCGGTCTGGTGGCCCTGGGCGTGGTGCTGGCCTCGATGGCGACCGGAGCGGCCGGCCCGGTGGACTTCGTCGCCCTGCTGGCCCCCCAGATCGCCCGCCGTCTGACGCGCACGCCCCAGATCCCCCTCGTCTCCTCGGCCCTGCTCGGAGCCTGTGTCGTGGTCCTGGCGGACCTGCTGGCCCGCCGCCTCTTCTCCCCCACGGAACTGCCCGTAGGGGTGCTGACGGCCGCCGTGGGGGCTCCGTACCTGATCTGGCTGATCATCCGCAGCCGTACGGTGCGTGCGGCGGGGGCGTGAGACCGGGCGTGACCGGGCCGGGGCCCTACCGCGACCGTTACCGCGA
Source organism: Streptomyces sp. NPDC046862 (assembly GCF_040704615.1). Taxonomy (NCBI): domain Bacteria; kingdom Bacillati; phylum Actinomycetota; class Actinomycetes; order Kitasatosporales; family Streptomycetaceae; genus Streptomyces; species Streptomyces sp. NPDC046862. Next base: position 225,170 of record NZ_JBEYXP010000009.1, read on the forward strand.
CCGCTGGGAACGCCAGAGCAGGTAGAGAGCGGAGGCGACGGCCGCGGCACGCAGGGCCCAGGGCCAGGTCTCGCTGATCGCGTCGTTCATGTGGCCCTCGGCGATGGGCTCGGGCCACTTGCCCTCCGTACGGCCCCACAGCCAGACGATCCAGGCGGCGCCGACCGTTCCGGGGACGCCCAGGACGGCCCACTTGGACTCGTTGGGGGAGAGACGGCGGGACAGATAGGCGATCAGCCAGCCGAGGGCGAGGGGAAGGAGACTGCCGACGACGGCGCCCGCGACGAGGAGGGCGGCGGCCAGCAGGAGCAGGGGGTTGGTCCAGCCACCTCCGGGCCGCACCCGCGGCAGCACCCGCCGACGGCCACGCCGGACGCCCGAGCCGTCCCCACCGCTCTCCTCGACCTTTTCGAGGCTGGGCGCATCCTGCTCGGCCTCGGGCTCGGACTGGGGCTCGGACTCATCGGACGGTTTCGGCTTCTCCGTCTTCGGAGGAGGTTTCAGCAGCTCGGGGATCTCCACACCCCCGACGAAGCCGGGCACGCTGTCGCCGAGGTCGAAGTTGCTCCCGTGCACACCGCCCTGAGGCCGGGCCAGGGGGTTGCCGTCCACCCGCCACCAGTCGGCCTGTACGGAGCTGTCCCCGAGCTCGTCGAGTCCCGCGAGGTGCGGCGGGGCGGGCCCGTCGTCCTGAGGTGGCGGCGGTGCGGGATCGGCGGGGCGCGGCCGGGGCACGACCCGGCGCAACCGCTTGGGCCGCTCCTCCACTTCCCGCTCCCGCTGGACGGGAACGGCGGCCCGCGGCTCCTCCGGCACCTCCGCCCCGCCACCGGCCCCACCCGCGGAGGTCACGACCTCGTCCGGGGTGCCGATGCGGGCGAGAATGCGGCGCACCGCGGCCGGACTGTCCACCGTCGTCTTCGACCGCCGCCGGTCGATCTCGTTCCGCAACTCCGCCACGAGCCGCATCCGCGCCGCCGACGGCAACTGCCGCTGCTGGGCCAGGTCTCCGACCCGGCTCAGGTACTCGAAGACGACCTGATCACTCTCAATCCCCACGAGTCCCCTCCGGGGCGGGTGCGTTGACGGACGAGCACGACAGACGTTACCGCGCCCCACCAGGGGGGTGTGGGGGGCGCAGCCCCCCACAAGGGGCGCGGGGAACTGCGCGACCAGCCACAAACGACCCGCACGTACCCCACAACATCACGGGGCTGCCACCCCTGCCCCGTGTAACGGCGCCCACACACCACCGGCACCCGAACCACACCCGGTACCGTGAAACGGATGAGCACCGAGGAGCCGGACCGCACCCCCCGTTCCCTGGCGGAAGCCCTCCGCACGAGGGACGACCACTCCCTGTCCACACTCCTCCGCACGCGCCCCGACCTCATCACCCCCGTCCCCACGGACCTCACCCAGCTCGCCACCCGAGCCGGCACCCGCGCCTCGGTCGTCCGCGCCCTGGAGCGCCTGGACCGCTTCGCCCTCCAGACCGCCGAGGCCCTGGCCGTGGCCCCCGACCCGGCACCGTACGAGGCGCTGCTCGCCCTGATGGCGGGCGACACCCCCGACGACGCCTCGGACGACACCTCAGACGACACCCTCGACGAGAACGAACCGGTGAGCGAACCGGTGGACGAACCGGTCACCACCGCACTCCCCCACGCCCTCGCCACCCTCCGCGAGCAGGCCCTCGTCTGGGGACCGGACGACCGTCTCCGCCTGGTCCGCACGGCCCGCGAACTGCTCGCCCCGTCCCCGCAGCACCCGTCCCCCACCGGCCTCGGCCCGACCGTCGCCGAAGCCACCTCCGGCATGTCACCGGGCCGCGTCCAGGAGATCGTCACCACCGCGGGCCTCCCCACCACCCACGACTCGGTCTCGGCCGTCACCTCCCTCACCGCCCTGTTCACCGACCGCGCCCGCATGGCCGCGCTCCTGACCACGGCGCCCGCCGAGTCGCTGGACGTGCTCACCCGCCTGGTCTGGGGCCCGCCCTACGGCCAGGTCACCGCCCACCCGGCCCCTCATCTGCGCTGGCTGCTGGACCACGGACTGCTCGTCCCGACGGCGCCGGGCACGGTCGTCCTGCCCCGCGAGGTCGCCCTGCACCTGCGGGACGGCCGGGCGCACCGGGAGACGCAGCCGCTGGCCCCGCCCCTGGAGGCCGCCGCCACGCACCGTCCACAGGCTGTGGACGCCGCGGCGGCCGGCCAGGCGTACACGGCGCTCGCGACCGTCGAGGAGCTCCTGAAGGACTGGGACGAGGGCGGCCCGGCCGTGCTGCGGGCCGGCGGCCTGAGCGTACGCGACCTCAAACGCACCGCCGTGGCCCTCGACGTGCCCGAGCCGGTCGCCGCCTTCTGGGTCGAACTCGCCTACACCGCAGGCCTGTTGGCGTCCGACGGCGAGGCGGACGAGCGGTACGCCGCAACTCCCGCGTACGACGAGTGGCTGGAGCGGCCCACCACCGAGCGCTGGACGCGGCTGGCCACGGCGTGGCTGACGGCGACCCGTACGGCGGGACTGGTCGGGGGGCGGGACGCGAAGGACCGTACGTTGTCGGCGCTGGGCCCGGGCCTCGACCGGTCGGCCGCGCCGGAGGTCCGCCACCGGGTGCTCGCGCTGCTGGCCGAGCTCCCCGAGGGCACGTCGGCCACGGCGGACTCGGTCCTCGCCCGCATGCGCTGGGAACGCCCGCCGCGGGGCCCGCAGGGCGCGACCCCGAGCCCACCCGGCGCCCACGCCCAGGCCGCGCCACGCGCCACGCAGGACGACGAGCGGCAGGACCTGCGCTCCCGGCTCGCCCGCTGGGCCCTGTCCGAGGCGGAGATGCTGGGCGTCACGGGCCGCGGCGCGCTGTCCTCGCACGGCCGGGCCCTGCTCGGTCTGCCCCCGGCTGCCGCGGCCGACGCCGCCGACCTGCCGGAGGAGCCCGGCGACAAGCTCCCGGCACACCACCAGCACACCCAGACGGCTCCCTCGGAGTCCCTGGGCACGGCCGAGCAGGCCGCGGCCGCCCTCCACGCCGCCGAGCTGCTCGCCCCGCTCCTGCCCGAACCCCTGGACCACGTCCTCCTCCAGGCCGACCTGACGGCGGTGGCGCCCGGCCCGCTGCAGCGCCCGCTGGCCGACACGCTCGACGTGCTGGCGGACGTGGAGTCCAAGGGCGGGGCGACCGTCTACCGCTTCACCCCGGCCTCGGTGCGCCGCGCCCTGGACGCGGGCCGCTCGGCCTCCGACCTGCACGCGTTCCTGACGGCCCACTCCCGCACCCCGGTCCCGCAGCCGCTCGCGTACCTGATCGACGACGTGGCCCGCAGGCACGGCCACCTCCGGGTCGGCGCGGCCTCCGCCTACGTACGCTGCGACGACGACACGATCCTGGGCGAGATCCTCGCCGACAAACGGTCCGCGCCCCTGCGCCTGCGCCGCCTGGCCCCGACCGTGCTGGCCGCCCAGACGGACCCGGCGACCCTCCTGGACGGCCTGCGTTCCCTGGGGTACGCCCCGGCCGCCGAGTCCGCCGAGGGCGACGTCCTGATCACCCGCGCGCACGCCCACCGCACCCCGCCGCGCACGGCCCCGGAGCCCGTCCCGGACGGCCCGCCGCCCCCGGACGACACCCTCCTCCTGGCCGCTCTCCGCGCCATCCGCGCGGGCGACCTCGCGTCCACGGCTCCCCGCAGGACGCCGTCCCCCGCCCCCAACGGCTCCCTCCCGCGCACCAGCTCCGCCGAGACCCTCGCCACGATGCAGGCCGCCGTCCTCACCGGCGAGGCCCTGTGGATCGGCTACGTCAACGCCGAGGGCAGCGCCAGCCAGCGCGTCATCGCCCCCGTCCGCGTCGAGGGCGGCTTCGTCACGGCGTACGACCACACGGCCGACGAGGTTCGTACGTACCCGCTGCACCGGGTGACCGGGGTGGCGGAGCTGGCCGACGACGCGCTGTAGGCCGGCGCGACGGCCACTCACTCGTCCGGGCGTAGGCGCCACTTCATGCGCGCCGTGCCCCACGGTTCGCTCTCTCGGCTGACCTTGCGGAGCATCCCGCATCGCGGTCCGGGCCGCTGGGCAGCCAGCCCTCGCAACCTTCAGCCCGAGCACCGGAAGGCACCCCCTATGCACCCCAAGCCCTGCGCCCGTACCCGAGCCGCCATCCTCGCCTCCGCGACCGCGGCGACCGCCGCGGTCGCCGTGCTGGGCGCCCTCGCGCCCGGGGCCGTGGCGGCTCAGGCGCCGCTGCCGCTGCCCGTCGCGGCCGCCGAGTCGCTGGTCACCGAGGGCGTCACCGTGGAGGGACCGCTGATCAACAACCTCACTCTGCCCACGCTGAGGTAGCCCGCCGCATCCGGTAGCTGTCCCCGTCGATCCGCACGAACTCGGCGTGGTGGGCCAGCCGGTCCACCATCGCGAGCGCGGAGGGGCCGCCGAAGATCTCGTCCCAGCGGCCGAGCGGACGGTCACCGGTCACGATCAGCGAGCCCCGCTCGTAGCGGTGCGCGACCAGTTGGAAGAAGAGCGCGGTGGTCTCCGCGCCGAAGGGGGTGTAGCCGACCTCGTCGACGATCAGCAGGGGGTGGTCGTCCAGCGCGGCGAGTTCCTCGGCGAGCCGGCCGGCGTCCCGGGCGCCGGCCAGCCGGGCGGCCCATTCGGCGGCGGACGCGAACAGCACCGAGTGCCCGGCCTGACAGGCGCGGATCCCGAGGCCGACCGCCAGATGCGTCTTGCCGGTGCCGGGCGGGCCGACGAGGACGACGTTGCGACGGGCGGCGACGAAGTCCAGTTTGCCGAGCCGGGCCACGGCCTCCCGGTCGAAGGCGCGGGGGTGCTCGGAGTCGAAGTCCTCCAGCAGCTTCCGGGCGGGGAACCCGGCGGCGCGCAGCCGGTCCTCGGCGCTGGGTTCGTCGTCGCGCGAGGTGGCCTGCGCCGGGACGAAGACCTTCGTCGAGGGCTCCTCGGGAGTGTCCGCGCGGTGCACCTGCACCGCCTGCTGAGCGCCCCGCGCGCCGTGCGCGGCCATCGGCCCCGACATGTACGCCAGGATCGCCGCCGACGCGATGAAGGCCATGTGGATCACCGTGCCCCACAGCAGGGCGTGGCGCGAGGTGTGGTGGACGTCCACGAACATCTGGAGCAGATGGACGGAGGAGATGCCCACGATGGCGGTGGCGAGCTTGACCTTCAGCACGTTGGAGTTGACGTGCGAGAGCCATTCGGGCTGGTCGCGGTGGCCCTGGAGGCCGATGCGCGACACGAAGGTCTCATAGCCGCCGACGATCACCATGATCAGCAGGTTCGCGATCATGACGACGTCGACGAGTTTGAGCACCGCGAGCATCACGTACGTCTCGGTCGCCTGCCCGGTCACGCAGCGGAGGATTAAATTCCACAGCTCCTTGAAGAACTTGTAGACGTACACGCCCTGGGCCGCCACCAGCCCGAAGTACAGCGGGGCCTGGAGCCAGCGGGTCGCGAACAGGGCGTACCCGAGCGTCGCGGTCGTCGGGGACGTGGTGGGCGCGAGGGACTGGCTGCGACCGGGCAAGGGGCTCACTCCAGGGCTACGGCACGGGCAGTGACCTGTGCGACTGCGACCCGCACGGTGCGCCATTCTTCGCGACAAGTGCCGCATATCTGAATTCCCGCCACTCATTGGAGTGGATAGACATCCAATACGACGTGACGCGGACGTCACCCTGCATCCATGTCGGCAGACCCTTCCGATCGGGCACACTGGACGTTTGGCCGAGCAGAGCCGTCCCGAAGGCCACCCAGAAGGCCAACCGGCCATCCCGAAAGGCAGCCGCGCGTGAATGGTCCCCTCATCGTCCAGAGCGACAAGACCCTCCTGCTCGAGGTCGACCACGAGCAGGCCGACGACTGCCGCCGGGCGATCGCGCCGTTCGCGGAGCTGGAGCGGGCCCCCGAGCACATCCACACCTACCGCGTGACCCCGCTCGGCCTGTGGAACGCGCGCGCGGCCGGGCACGACGCCGAGCAGGTCGTGGACGCGCTGGTGCAGTACAGCCGGTATCCGGTGCCGCACGCGCTGCTGGTGGACGTCGCGGAGACCATGGACCGCTACGGCCGGCTGACCCTCAGCAAGCACCCGGCCCACGGACTCGTCCTCGCCACCACCGACCGCCCGGTCCTGGAGGAGATCCTGCGGTCGAAGAAGGTCGCCCCGCTGGTCGGCACCCGTATCGACCCGGACACCGTGGCCGTGCACCCCTCCGAGCGCGGGCAGATCAAGCAGGTGCTGCTGAAGCTGGGCTGGCCGGCCGAGGACCTCGCCGGGTACGTGGACGGCGAGGCGCACCCCATCGAGCTGGCCGAGGACGGCTGGGCGCTGCGCCCGTACCAGAAGCAGGCGGTCGAGAACTTCTGGCACGGCGGGTCCGGCGTGGTCGTGCTCCCCTGTGGCGCGGGAAAGACCCTGGTCGGAGCCGGGTCCATGGCCCAGGCCAAGGCGACGACCCTCATCCTCGTCACGAACACCGTCTCCGCCCGGCAGTGGAAGCACGAGCTGGTGAAGCGGACCTCGCTGACCGAGGACGAGATCGGCGAGTACAGCGGGACGCGGAAGGAGATCCGCCCGGTCACCATCGCGACGTACCAGGTGCTGACGACGAAGCGGAAGGGCGTCTACCCGCATCTGGAGCTCTTCGACTCCCGTGACTGGGGTCTGATCGTCTACGACGAGGTGCACCTGCTGCCCGCGCCGGTCTTCAAGTTCACGGCCGATCTGCAGGCACGCCGCCGGCTGGGTCTTACGGCGACGCTGGTCCGGGAGGACGGGCGCGAGTCCGACGTGTTCTCCCTGATCGGGCCCAAGCGGTTCGACGCGCCGTGGAAGGAGATCGAGGCGCAGGGGTACATCGCGCCGGCCGACTGCGTGGAGGTCCGCGTCAACCTCACCGACAGCGAGCGGCTCGCGTACGCGACGGCCGAGACGGAGGAGAAGTACCGCTTCTGCGCGACGACGGACACGAAGCGGAAGGTGACGGAGGCGCTGGTGCGCCGTTTCGCCGGGCAGCAGATCCTCGTCATCGGGCAGTACATCGACCAACTCGACGATCTGGGCGAGCACTTGAACGCGCCCGTGATCAAGGGTGAGACGTCGAACGCCCAGCGCGAGAAGCTGTTCGACGCGTTCCGTGAGGGCGAGATCAGCGTGCTGGTGGTGTCCAAGGTCGCGAACTTCTCGATCGACCTGCCGGAGGCGACGGTCGCGATCCAGGTGTCCGGCACGTTCGGGTCGCGGCAGGAGGAGGCCCAGCGACTCGGCCGGGTGCTCCGTCCGAAGGCGGACGGCCACCAGGCCCACTTCTACTCGGTGGTCGCCCGCGACACCATCGACCAGGACTTCGCGGCCCACCGCCAGCGCTTCCTGGCCGAGCAGGGCTATGCGTACCGGATCGTGGACGCGGACGAACTACTGGCGGAGAGCTGAGGGCTCCGGGCCGGCGGTTCACGGAGGCGGGCGGTTCGCGGAGGCGGCGGTGTCTCACCGCTTCACCGCCTCACCGGCGCTGCACGCCCGCCTCGTCCGTGTACTCACCCATCACGACCACCTCGAAGGCGGCGCCGGCGAACACCTTGATCGCACGCAGCGTGTCGCCCAGCCAGTGGCGGTGATGACGGTCGTCGACGGCGGTCGCGCCTGAGGGCGGACCGTGCCGGGAGGGAATCGGGGAGAAGGTCGCTGCACTCATACCTCCATGATGGAATCGCGCCACCCGAACGGCGTCGGTCCAGGGACGGAATCTCCGCAGCCCGCCGATACCTCTCAGGTCCGCCCTCCCGTACGCCTCCGGGCGGAGGCGATCCCCTAGGGATACGGCGTCCGTATCCCTGAGATCGCGGGAGATCGCGGGAGATCGCGGGACGCCACGCGCATCCTCACGATCGCCCCGGCCGCCGGAAAATCATTCGCGCCCCTCCCTCCGGCTCACCTACAATCTCCGCTCTTGCCCGCCTCCCTCTCCGGAGTGCCGCCGTCCGGCCGGAACCGGACGGCACCGTCACCACCACACAGGCGTCATTCGCACGCGCCGTCCCACGGCAGTCGACCGGCCCGCGCGCCCTCACGCGTCGCGCACAACCGGCCGACGCACCGTCACGCCCGGAGGCAGAACCCGTGTCCACCCGACCCGCCGACCTCACGGCCGACCAGGGCCCCACCGATCCCGCCGACCCCGCCGACCCCCTCGCCCGCGAGCGTTCCCACCTAGCCTCGTCCCGGGCCGCGCTCCGCAGCATGCGGGAGGACGTGGAGTCGCTCGACATCAGCGACGTCACCGCGAACTGGGTGAACGCGGAGGCGCTCCAGCACCAGATCGACGAGCGCATCAAAGCCCTCGCGGACCTCAGCCACACACCCCTGTTCTTCGGCCGCCTCGACTACCTCCACACCCCGGGCGCCGACCGGGCCGAGGGCGCGGAGGGGGAGAGCCCGCAGCCGGAGGCTGCTTATCAGACGCTGTACATCGGGCGCCGTCATGTGCACGACGCCGTCGGTGACCCCATGGTCATCGACTGGCGCGCGCCCGTGTCGCAGCCGTTCTACCGGGCGTCCAAGCGGGACCCCATGGACGTCGGCCTGCGCCGCCGCTTCGGCTACACGGGCGGCGACCTCACCGCGTACGAGGACGAGCACCTCTCCGACCCCTCCGAGGCGGCCACCACCAGCAAGCTGCTCCAGCAGGAGATCGAGCGCCCGCGCGTCGGCCCGATGCGCGACATCGTGGCGACGATCCAGCCCGAGCAGGACGAGATCGTACGCAGCGGGCTGGCCGGCACGGTCTGTGTGCAGGGCGGCCCCGGCACCGGGAAGACGGCCGTCGGGCTGCACCGCGTCGCGTACCTCCTCTACGCCTTCCGTGACCGCCTCGCCCGCACCGGCACCCTCGTCATCGGGCCGAACCGCTCCTTCCTCCACTACATCGAGCAAGTCCTTCCCGCGCTCGGCGAGTTGGAGGTCAAGCAGGCGACCGTCGACGACCTCGTGGCGCACGTCGAGGTGCGCGGCACGGACGACGCGGCCGCCGCCGTCGTCAAGGGCGACGCCCGGATGGCGGAGGTGCTGCGCCGTGCCGTCCGCTCGCACGTCACGATGCCCACCGAGCCGGTCGTCGTGGTGCGCGGCTCGCGTCGCTGGCGCGTCCCGGCGTACGAACTGGAGGACATCGTCCGGGAGTTGCTGGAGCGCGACATCCGCTACGGAGCCGCGCGCGAGGCCTTGCCGCAGCGGATCGCGCACGCGGTGCTCGTCCAGATGGAGCGCTCGGGCGAGGCACCGGACGACCGCGTCCAGGACACCGTGGCCCGCAACTCCGCGGTGAAGGCGGCCGTCAAGGCGATCTGGCCGCCCGTCGACCCCGCGAAACTGGTCCTGCGCCTCCTCGCCGACGCGGACTTCCTGGCCGCGCACGCGGACGGGATCCTCAACGACGACGAACAGAAGACGATCCTGTGGGCCAGGCCGGCGCGGAGCGTGAAGTCCGCCAAATGGTCACCGGCCGACGCCGTACTGATCGACGAGGCCACCGACCTCGTCCAGCGCACCCACTCGCTCGGCCACGTCGTGCTCGACGAGGCGCAGGACCTCTCCCCCATGCAGTACCGGGCGGTGGGCCGCCGCTGCACCACCGGTTCCGCGACCGTCCTCGGCGACCTCGCGCAGGGCACCACGCCCTGGGCGACGCGGAGTTGGGAGGAGGCGCTGGCCCACCTCGGCAAGGGCGACGCCGTCGTCGAGGAGCTCACGGCCGGCTTCCGCGTCCCCACGGACGTCATCACGTACGCCTCCCGGCTGCTCCCCCACATCGCGCCCGGGCTGACCCCCGTGGCGTCGGTCCGCGAGAACCCGGGCTTCTTCGAGCTCCGTGCGATCGTGTCGGACACCGAAGTGGTGGTTGCCTGCGAGGAGTTGCTCGGCAACGAGGGCTCGGTCGGCCTCATCGCCGCCGACGCCAGGATCCCCGCCCTCGCCGAGGCGCTGACGGCGGCGGGCATCGCCCACCTCGACCCCGGCGAGGAGACGACCCCCGAGGCCCGCCTCACCCTGGTCCCCGCCTCGCTGGCCAAGGGCCTGGAGTACGACTACGTGGTCCTCGACGAGCCCCAGGCGGTCGTCGACGGCGAACCCGACGAACGCACCGGCCTGCGCCGCCTGTATGTGGCGCTCACCCGTGCGGTCTCCGGCCTGATCGTGACCCACGCGGCCCCCCTGCCACCGCAACTGGCCTGAGCCGTACGGGAAGCCGGCCGGACGCGGGACGCGCCCCCGCGGGGGCTGTGACCAGCACGAACCGGCCGGCTTCACCCCACGCTCATCCGGACGAAGCATCCTGCTCGTCCTCCTGGGGCACCGCGTATCCGGGAACGGACGGCCAGCGCACGGTCAGCACCACCGACTCCTCCTCCGCGACCCAGGAGTGGTCCACGCCCTTGCCCCACACGACGTAGTCGCCCTGCCGTTCCAGCAGAACGCTGCGGCCCGGAAGCTCGACGCGGAAGCGACCGCTGACCAGGACCAGCAGCGCCGTGCGCTCCTCGCCCCGCACCCACTCGGCCCGCTCGTCACCACGGGGGTGGACGCCCCACTTGATCTCCAGCGCGTCGCTGTGCCGGGGATCGCCCACCGGCTTGAAGTGGCCGAGCAGCCATCCGCGGTCCAGTGCCGCGTCCCTGCCCGCGTTGCCCACGTAGACGCCGTCGTCCACAGGGTCGTCCCGGTCGTCCGACATTCGCACCACCCGCTAGAGATCCAGTGCCGTACGCCATCGCCGTACCGCGTCGGCGGAGACGGGCGCGCTCCAGCCGCCCGGCCGGACGGCACCCCCGACATGAAAGGCGTCGACACCGGCGGCACGCAACTCCGGGACGTGCTCCAGCCGCAGGCCGCCGCCCACGAGGAGTTGCTGGGTGTACCCGGGCTCTCCTCTCCGTGCGGCCTCGGCGAGCAGGACAGGCGACCCGTCGTCGACGCCCTCGGCGGACCCCGCGGTCAGATAGGTGTCGAGCCCGGGCAGATCCGCGAGCTGCTTGCGCAGGGCGTCACGGTCGGCGGCGCGGTCGACGGCCCGGTGGAAGGTCCACGGGCACCCGTCCAGCACGTCCACGATCCGCTCGACGGCATCCAGGTCCGGGCCGCCGTCCTCCCCGAGGAACCCGAACACGAACTCCTCGGCCCCGGCGGCCCGCAGCTCCCGGGCGGCACGTACCAGCGCGGTGACGTCCCCGGCCGCGAACCCGTCCCCGAGCCGCACCATCACCCGGGCGGGAATCTCCACGGTCTCCCGGATCCCGGCCACCACCTCCGCGTCCGGCGTGAGCCCGTCCGCGGCCATGTCGGCCACCACCTCAAGGCGGTCGGCCCCTCCGGCCTGAGCGGCGACCGCGTCCTCGACGCCGAGGGCGATCACCTCCAGGACTGCACGCGTACGCATAGGACCCCTTTCGGACAGCCGCTCGCCGTGGGACTAGAGGTCTAGTCCAATCTCAGAGTACCCGGGTCTCATCCGAAAACGTTCAGCTCCCGTTCCCCCACCCCCACCAGTTCGTACCGCGTGCCGACCAGAGGCCGTCCCGCGTACAGGCGGATCAGGGTCGGGGCGTCGCCGAGGTAGCGGGCGGGCGGGGCGTCGGTGGCCGGAGGGCCGAGGAGCAGGGGCTCGTCCGTGTCGTCGAGATCGGCGTGGAGGGGGACGGGCGACTTGTCGCGGGCTCGGTGGGCCAGAAGGGTGAGGGCGTACGGGAGCCCGTCACCGGCGTACGCGCCCGGCACGCCGAACGCCTCGCGTACGTCGCCCGCGTGAATCCACTCTCCGAGGGCGACCGCGTCCAGCACGCCCCCTGCTTTCGCGAGGGCGGGGCCCGCTTCGGTCATACCCCTCTCCAGTTCGTCGACGACGCGGGAGACCGGCCAGTCGGCGCGCTCGGCGATGTCGCGGTCGTTCGACTCGGGGCTGAACACGCCCTCCTCGAACCGCCTTTCCACCACCCGCGTCAGCACCGCCGAGCAGTGCGCCACCACATCCCGCACCGTCCACCCCGGACAGGCCGTCCGCAGCGCGAACTCCTCCTCGGCCCGGGCACGGAGAAGGGGGATCAGGGCTTCCCGTTCAGTGACGAGCAGTCGTCCGGGGAGCTCGGGGTCACGTTCCAGTGCGTCGTGTGCGTCTGCCGGTTTCATGGGGTCACGCTAGGCGGCCGGACGGAGGGCGCGCCAACACCTTTGAGGCCCAGGAGCACAATGACCCCATGCCCGACCCCGACGCCCCTGACACCCCCCACACCTCTCACGCCCCCGGCACCCCCGACGCCCGGCTCGACTCCCTCCGCGACCGCTGGCTGCGCACCCTGCTCGCGGCCCGCGAGGGTGCCCGCCACCCGGATCCGTACCCCTACGCGGACAACCTGCTGAAGCGCTGGTCGGAGCCGCAGCGCCGGTATCACACGGTCGACCATCTGGTGGCCGTGCTGGACCGGGTCGACGAGTTGGAGGAGTGCTTGGAGGGCTACGCCGACGACCCGGACGCCGTCCGGCTGGCGGCGTGGTTCCACGACGCGGTGTACCTGCCGGACCGGTCCGAGAACGAGGAGCGGTCGGCGCGGCTCGCCGAGCGGGCGCTGCCCGAGGCCGGGGTCTCGCGGGAGAGGACGGACGAGGTCGCCCGGCTGGTGCGGCTGACCCTCACGCACGACCCCGCCGACGACGACACCAACGGGGCTGTCCTCTGCGACGCGGATCTGGCCATTCTGGCGTCGGACCCGCGGGCGTACGACCGTTACGCGCGGGCCGTTCGCGAGGAGTACTCGTTCGTCCCCGACGACGCCTTCCGCACGGGCCGGGCGGCCGTGCTGCGCCAACTCCTCGATCTGCCAAGGCTGTTCAGGACGCCGTACGGACAACGGGAGTGGGAGGCACCGGCCCGCCGGAACCTCGGGGCCGAAATCGATCGGCTCACGGCCAGGTTCTGAGACAGACCGGCACGACGGGAATGCCCGTCCCCGTCCCCACGGCTGACCTCGTACATGCGCACCCGCTCAGACACCGCCCCCGCCCGCATGCCTCTCGCCGTCTACATCCTCGGCCTCTCCGTGTTCGCCCTCGGCACCAGCGAGTTCATGCTCTCCGGGCTGCTGCCGCCCATCGCGGAGGACATGGGCGTGAGCATCCCCCGGGCGGGACTGCTGATCTCGGCGTTCGCGATCGGGATGGTCGTCGGGGCGCCGCTGCTCGCCGTGGCCACACTCCGGCTGCCCCGTCGTACAACCCTCATCACGCTGATCACGATCTTCGGCTTCGGTCAGATCGCGGGCGCCCTCGCGCCCAACTACCCGATTCTGTTCGCCTCCAGGATCGTGAGCGCCCTGGCCTGCGCGGGGTTCTGGGCGGTGGGCGCCGCCGTGGCCGTGGCGATGGTGCCGGTGAGCAGCCGGGCCCGCGCGCTCGCCGTGATGATCGGTGGGTTGTCGATCGCGAATGTTCTCGGTGTCCCGGCCGGCGCCTTCCTCGGGGAGCACTTCGGCTGGCGGTCGGCGTTCTGGGCCGTCGCCGTCGCCACCGCGATCGCGCTCGTCGGAGTGGTCTTCCTCATCCCGGCGCTCCCCGTGCCCGAGGACCGGCCCCGGCTGGGGCAGGAGGCACGGATCTACCGCGATCCGCAGGTCTGGCTCTCCGTGTCCGTCGTGGCGCTGGCCGCAGGCGGCGTCTTCTGCACGTTCAGCTACCTCGCCCCGCTGCTCACGGACGTCGCCGGCCTCGACGACGGCTGGGTGCCGACCGTGCTCGCGCTCTTCGGGATCGGCGCGCTGATCGGGACCGCGATCGGCGGGCGGATCGCCGACGCCCACCTGTTCGGCGTCCTGCTCAGCGGCACCGCCGCCTCGACGGTCCTCCTCGTCGCGCTGGCGCTCCTCGGCCAGTACGCGGTCCTCGCCGTCACCCTCTCCTTCCTCCTCGGCGTCTCCTGCTTCTACACCGCGCCCGCGCTCAACGCCCGTATGTTCAACGTCGCCGCCGCCGCGCCCACGCTCGCCGGGGCCACCACCACCGCCGCCTTCAACCTCGGCAACAGCGGCGGCCCGTGGATCGGCGGCGCGGTCATCGACGCCGGGTTCGGGTTCGCGTCCACGGCCTGGGCGGGCGCGGGCCTCACGGCCATGGCCATCGCCGCGACGGCCGTCTCGCTGCGCCTGCACCGCCGTACGTCTCCCAGGGCTTCCACGTCGCGCGTGGTCACCGGCGCCGACGGCACGGCCGATCGCGCGACGGTCGACCGGGCGGTTAATCCGGTACGTACGGACACGTGATCCCACCTATCCTCGCCGCCATGCGACCAATGGGCGGGGACCAGGTACAGCAAGCCGTCGGACACGCGCTCCCGCTGCTGCGAACAGTGGTGGACCGCGACTGGGAGGGCACCAAGGCCGGCCGTCTCGATTGGAATTGCCGCGAGACGGCCGTGCACGTCGCGTCGGCCCACCTCGCGTACGCGGGCCAGCTGGCCGGGCGCGCGACCGAGGCGTACGTACCCTTCTACCTGGTCCTGGACGACGGGACCGACACGGCGGGCGTGCTCGACGTGCTCGAGACGACGGGCGCCCTGCTCGCGGCGACCGTCCGGACGACACCGCGTGACGTGCGCGCCTTCCACCCGTACCCGTTCCGCTTCGCCGACCGCGAGGGCTTCGCCGCGATGGGCGTCACGGAGGTGCTGCTGCACACGCACGACATCGCCGAGGGCTTCGGCCTGACGTACGAGCCCCCCGCCGAGCTCTGCCAGGACATCCTCGGCCGCCTCTTCCCGCAGGTCCGGCCGGGCCCCGAGCCCTGGCCCACCCTCCTGTGGGCCACCGGCCGCGGCGACCTGCCCGGCCGCGCCCCGGTCACCGAGTGGCGGTGGAGCAACCCACTTGTCATCCCCGCCGAACGGCTCTCCCTGCACGGCGTCACGCCGGCCGCCGCGGCCGACCTGGCCGCGGGCGGCACGGGCGGCTTCGAGTGGATCGAGGGCGGCCCGGTCGAGGGCACGCGTGAGGGCGCAGGCATGATCTGCAGGCTGTACGAGACGGGGACGCTCCGCGCGGAGTGGGGCATGTACGCCCTGGTCCGTCACCAGGACGGCCGCGCCCTCGGCGCCCTCGGCTTCCACTCCGCCCCCGACGAGGAGGGCCGCACCGAGATCGGCTACGACCTCGTCGAGGGGGCCCGCGGCCACGGCTACATGACGGAGGCGCTGCGCGCGCTGGCCGACTGGGCGCGCGGCCGCGAGGACGTCCGCGCGCTGTTCGCGGTCGTGGACAAGGACAACGCCGCCTCGCAGGGGGTCGTCGGCCGGGCGGGGTTCACGCGGGTGAGTGACGACGTGAGCCACCGCGTGCGTGCCGACGTGAGCGACGACGGGGAACTGTTCGCCTACGAACTGCGGCTGCGGTCCTGAGGCGCCCGGGCGGAAGCTCTGCGCCGCGGCCGTCCTACGTCGCGTTCCCGCGCCCCTTCGGCCGGCGCAGGCCCGCCGCGGTGAGCCTGCGCACCAGTTCCTTCGAGCCCACCTCCACGGCCCCGGCGGCCACCGCGTCCGCGTAGTGGTGGGACGGGATGTCGTAGTGGTCGCGTTCGAAGGCGCGCTCGGGGACGCCCAGCTTCCGGGCGAACGCGTGGAGTTCGTCGTACGACTCGTCGCTGACCAGGTGCGACCACATGCGGCCGTGGCCGGGCCAGGTGGGCGGGTCGATGTAGATCGTCACGAGGACGTCGTCCCGCCGGCCGCCGATCCCAGGGAACCCACCGCCGCCACCTTCACGCCCGCCTTGTGACACACCCAGTGGGGGTCGGTGCCCAGCGCGGGCTCGACGTCGAGGGCGTGCGGGTCGCCGGAGCCGCACACCGGGCACAGGGGCCAGCGGCCGTACCGTTCCAGCAGCGCGTCCTGGACGTCCTGCGCGACGAGCCCGGCCACGTACTCCGCGCCCTCGGGCCACTGCTCGACCCACCACCGGCGCTCGACCACCGCGTTCTCGACCAGCGACACGACGTCCGCCTCGGCGACCTCGCCCGCGACCAGGTCGGCGAGGACGAGGGCGCGCGCGGCGTGCAGCGCCTGCTCCAGGGGGCTGACGGAGGCGCCTTTGGGATCGCTGTCGGCGTCACGGCTCGGGTCGCTGCCGGGATTACTGCTGGGGTCCATGCCCCCCATTGTGCGCACTCTTCTTGACCGTACGCGGGGACGGAAAATATCTTTCAGAACGTGAGCGACGACGTGAAGGAAATTTTCGGAGGTGGCGCACCACCGGCCCCCGCCGCCCTCGCGGCCAAGGTGCGCACCCTCGCCCCGTCCATGACCAGGTCCATGCAGCGGGTCGCCGAGGCCGTCGCCGGTGACCCCGCGGGCTGTGCCGCCCTCACCGTCACCGGACTGGCCGAGCTCACCGGCACCAGCGAGGCGACGGTCGTCCGTACCGCCCGACTGCTCGGCTATCCGGGTTACCGGGACCTGCGGCTCGCGCTCGCCGGGCTCGCCGCGCAACAGCAGTCGGGCCGGGCCCCGGCCGTCACCGCCGACATCGCGGTCGACGACCCCCTCGCGGACGTCGTCGCGAAGCTCGCCTACGACGAGCAGCAGACCCTCGCCGACACCGCGGCCGGACTCGACACGGTCCAGCTCGGCGCTGCGGTCACCGCGCTGGCGGCGGCCCGGCGCGTCGACGTGTACGGCGTCGGCGCGTCCGGGCTCGTCGCCCAGGACCTCACCCAGAAGCTGCTGCGGATAGGGCTCATAGCCCACGCGCACAGCGACCCCCACCTCGCCGTCACCAACGCGGTGCAGCTCGCCGCCAAGGACGTGGCGATCGCGATCACGCACTCCGGCTCGACGGGGGATGTCATCGAGCCGCTGCGCGTCGCGTTCGAGCACGGGGCGACGACGATCGCCGTCACCGGGCGCCCCGACGGCCCCGTCAGCCAGTACGCCGACCATGTGCTCACCACGTCCACGGCCCGCGAGAGCGAGTTGCGGCCGGCGGCGATGTCGTCCCGGACGAGTCAGCTGCTGGTCGTGGACTGTCTGTTCGTCGGGGTGGCGCAGCGGACGTACGAGAGGGCTGCGCCGGCGCTGTCGGCTTCGTACGAGGCGTTGGCGCATCGGCATCGGAGTGGGGGCGCGCAGCGGTAAGCCGGAGGACGGCGCCGTAGGACTGAGTGTTGTGGGGATCTGCGGGTTGGTTGTGGCTGGTCGCTCCCCCACTCTCGGCTTCGCTCGAGCGGGGGGACCCCCATCGCGGCGGAGCCGCACGATGACGCAGCCCCGCGCCCCTTGAGGGGCGCGCAGCACCCCGACAGAACAAATGGCACCACACGGAAAGAGCCCCCCGCCATGGCCTCCCCCGCCCACGCATCCCCCGAACACTCCGACCTCAAAGCCCAGTTGGAGACCCTGACCACCGAGGCGTTCCGCCCCGAGCTGGCCGACATCGACCGGCTGCCCACCCTCGACATCGCGCGGCTCATGAACGACGAGGACGCCACCGTGCCGGGTGCCGTGGCCGCGCAGTTGCCCCGGATCGCCGCCGCCATCGACGCCCTCGCCGAGCGGATGGGGCGCGGTGGACGGCTGATCTACGCGGGCGCGGGCACCGCCGGGCGGCTGGGGGTTCTGGACGCCTCCGAGTGCCCGCCGACCTTCAACACGGACCCGTCCCGCGTGGTCGGCCTGATCGCGGGCGGGCCGGAGGCCGTGGTCAACTCGATCGAGGGCGCCGAGGACTCGGCGGAGCTGGCGCGGGACGAGCTCGACGCGCTCGCCCTGACCGGGGCCGACACCGTGGTGGGCGTCTCGGCGTCCGGCCGCACCCCGTACGCCGTCGGCGCGGTGGAGTACGCCCGTGCCCGCGGGGCGCTGACCATCGGTCTGTCCTGCAACGCGAACAGCCCGCTCGCGGCGGCCGCGGACCACGGCATCGAGGTCGTCGTGGGCCCGGAGCTGCTGACGGGTTCGACGCGGCTGAAGGCGGGCACGGCGCAGAAGATGGTCCTGAACATGCTGTCGACGATCACCATGATCCGCCTGGGCAAGACGTACGGGAACCTGATGGTGGACGTCCGCGCCTCCAACGAGAAGCTCCGCGCCCGTTCCCGCCGCATCGTGGCCCTGGCGACGGGGGCACCGGACGAGGAGATCGAGCGGGCCCTCGCGGCGACGGACTGGGAGGTCAAGAACGCGATCCTCACGATCCTCGGCGAGGTCGACGGACCGACGGCGGCCCGGCTCCTGGAGGAGAGCGAGGGGCATCTGCGGGTGGCGCTCAACACGGCCACCACCCGCTGAGACCGAGGCTCCCTGAGACCGGGCTTCCGCTCATCCGGTGCTGTGGACCGCCTTGTACGCCTCCGCCAGATCCGTCAGCTCGTCGCGCAGCCGGGCCAGCGACCGGTCGTACTCCGCGGCGTTCGGGTCGAGGAGGAGCAGTGACGGGGCGGCGGCGTAGGGCCGGAAACCGGCGCGCTGCCACATGGCGGCGATCCTGGCGTTCGCGTGCTCCCAGTACTCGGTGGTGACCGGAGTACCGTCCTCCGGATCCTCCTTCATCCGGGGAGCGACGAGGACCGCCCCGCAGCCGTGCGCGAGCGTACGGATCGCCTCGGCGGCCAGGGCCGGACCGAGCCCGAATCCGCGCCAGGGCCTGTCGAGCCGGGCCCGGAACAGCAGGAGCACGTCCGGGGTGGGCCGTCGCACCAGGTCGCGGAACGCCTCCTCGATGCCGCCGTCCCAAGAGACGAACGCCAGCAGCGTGTTGTAGAGCTCCAGGTCGTCGCCCTCGGCGGCGGACAGCGCGCCCCCACGGCCGTCGTCGCAGAAGCGGACGAACGTGAACGACCCGATCTCCGGGCCGGGCACCACGTCCGAGCGCGCCGCCCACTTGTGGCGCCGGTGCAGCTCGGTGACGGAGACGGTCCACTCGTACGACGTGTCGAACTCCGGGCCGAGCCCGGCCGCACGGCAGTTGTGCCGGTACTCCAGGTTCAGCATGCCGGGGTCGCCGGGCAGTTCCACGGCGGGACGTCGGCCGAGGGATCCGGTGGTCGTCATGACGTGGGAACGTAGCGGGCGCACGGGAACACCGGCCACCGAGTTCCGCCTGACCCCCTCTCTGTCAGTGGCGCATGCGATGCTCGATCACGACGGCACGACAACACGACGCCGCCCGACCGCCCAACCGCCCAACCGCCCGAGGAGGGGACGAGCATGGTGAACCACGCACAACTGACCGCCCTGGGCCGGGCCCTGCGCCTCCTCGGCGAGCACGGCGAAGCCCTGACGGGCACCACCCCCGACGCCAAGCTGCACGAGGTCAAGGACGACCTGCGGCGCGCCCTGGACCTGTTGGACGAGACGGTCACGACCGCGAAGCCCACGACACGCTGCGCCGAGCACCCGAACGGCCCGGTGGACAAGGACGCCCCCGACCTCTGTCTCCTCTGCGAGACCCGGCGCCGCACGGCCCGCCGCAACCAGGACAACGCCCCGTACGCACCAGCTCGCCCCACGGCTCCCCCGGAGCCCACCCCGTCCCGTTACGGCATACGCGGTGACCGCCCCCAGCCCCAGCAGCGCTGGCTCCCGGAGGCGTGGAACGGCCAGGCGTGGCAGCTCTGCGGCACCCCACGCCGCGACCGCCACGAGGCCGAGCTGTACCTGGCCGCCCAACGCCGCGGCCCGCGCCCGGCGATGGCGTACCGCCTGGTCCACGAGTTCACGGACTACGAGGTGCTGCGGGTGTGGGGCGAGCCGGTGCGGGTGGACATCGAGCCGATGGGGAACATCTAGCGGCGCGTCCGTTCGGACGGCACTTCCCCTTGTCCGGCACCACCCAAAGTGCCATGCTCACGACACATGTTTACGTAAACACGAGTCGGACGTGATGACGTCCGGGCACCCCCCGATCCGGCCCGCAGAGCACACGACAGAGGGGATCTGACTCCGACATGCCCAGACCTGGACGGGCGGCGGCGGTGGTGGTGACCGCCGCCGCCTTACTGACCGGCCTGCTTCCCACCGCCGCGGGGGCCTCCCCTGCCGTAAGCGTCACCTCGCGCTCCCCGTACGACGCCATCCCGAACGGTCAGACGTACTACGACACGAACGGCGACCCCATCGAGGCCCACGGAGGAGGCTTCCTCAAGCGAGGAGACACCTACTACTGGGTGGGAGAGGACAAGTCCCAGGGCAACGCCCGGTTCAACGGGCTGAATCTGTACAGGTCCAAGGACCTGGAGAACTGGCAGAAGGTCAAGCAGATACTCACGGTGGACTCCGAGGACACCCGGGGCAACAAGATCCTCACCCACGCGAAGGTGGAGCGCCCGAAGCTGCTCTACAACGAGAAGACGAAGAAGTACGTGCTGTGGGGTCACTGGGAGATGGCCGCGGACTACTCCGCCTCGGAAGTCGTCGTGGCGACCTCCAGCACCATCGACGGCCCGTACACGATCACCTCGAAGGGCCATTTCCGCCCCGGCGCGGGGAACACCGAAGCGGAGGCGATGGGCGACCGCGTCGGGCAGCCGGTCGAGGACTTCGACACCTCGGCCAAGGACGCCGCGAACAAGAAGCACGCCTACAAGCCGGTGCAGGCCGACTATCCGGCGAAGATCCTCCAGTACAAGGCCCCGGACACCCGCACCCCCGAGAAGCTGAGCTACGTCGGTGACGACGACTACGGCACGAGCCAGGCAGGCAACTCGTGGACGTACCAGCTGAACGACATCACACACGACACCACCGTGAAGGCGAGGGCGGTCCGGATGACCGGCTTCGACACGTCGGCGTACGACCGCTACGCGAAGGACTACAACGTCTCCACGAGCGGCTACATCGTGCGGTACCCGACGGCGACGGCGTCCGACACGATGACGGCCCGGTACACGATCGGTGATCCGGGGACCTCCCACGATCAGCTGGTGGCACCGGTGGTGTCTCCCACGCTGAAGGAGTCGTCCGATCCGTCGGTGGTGCTGGTCAACAGCCAGGACGTCGCGTTCATCACCAGTGCGACCGCCGACGGGATCTCGTACTTCACGACGGACGGGTCCGACCCGGCCGCGCCGGACAACACCCAGCGCCGCAGATACCGCGACGGGATGCGGATATCCCTGGCCGGCGCCCCCGGCAAGCAGACCGTCGTCAAGGCGATCACCGAGAAGGACGGCAAGGCCAGTGAGGTGACGTCGGTGACGTACCAGGTGGCCGAGAACGCCTCGGACGTGCCGGTGTTCGCACCGGTCGTCAACCGCGTCCCCGGCTCCTACGGCACCTTCGGCTACAAGGAGCTGCGGATCTTCTCCCCCTCCTACGGTGCGGAGACGTACTACACCATGGACGGTCAGGAGCCGGCCCCCGCGCGCAAGGGCGACAACATCGGGTACGGCTCACGTGACTTCACCGTCCACCAGGACGAGAAGACCGGCGAGGCCTACCTCGTCACCGCGCAGGACCACATCTACATGCGGGTGTGGAAGCTGAACGACTCCTTCACGGACGTGGTGCCCGACAAGGAGTACGACATGTACGTCGGCGAGCACCGCGAGGCTCCCGCCCTCGTCCGCCACGGCGGCAAAAACGGGAAATACATGTACCTCATGACGTCCTACCAGTCCGGCTGGTACCCCAACCAGGCCCAGTACGGGCGTACCGAGGACCTGGACGCGGGCTTCGGCGAGCCGCGGGACGCCTACGGCTACCGCAACGGCCAGAAGGCGTGGAGTCCCCTGCAACTCGTGGGCGACAACACCACCTACGGCTCCCAGCCCACCAAGATCCTCAACATCGGCACCGACAGCAAGCCGAGTTACGTGTACATCGGCGACCGCTGGCGCCCGGACCTCCTGCTGAAGTCGACGTACGTGGCCATGCCCCTGACCATCGACGACAGCGGCAACGGCGGGGAGGGCCTGATGAGGCTCCAACCCACCCCGCGACTCGACGTCGACACCAAGAAAGGCAAGGTCGAGCAGCCGGACTGGAAGCTGCTCTCCCTGAACAAGCCGGTGACCGCCTCTCCCAAGGTCCGCGCCGCTGTCGGCGGGCCCACCGACAGCCAGAGCGACTGGGAGACCACACCGGAACAGGAGAAGACCGGGATCTACCGGCACTACGACGCCACCGAGGCCAATGACGGCAAGGACTGGGACGTCAGTGTCTATGACGACACGGAGCAGTACTACAAGAGCGCGGGACTCCCCTTCTCCTGGCAGGTCGACCTCGGCGGGCGCCACAAGCTGGCCTGGATCGGGCTCTCGTTCAAGACGGTCGGCGGTTCCGACAACGTCCACCGCTACACCGTCTCCGCCAGCACCGACGGACAACGCTGGACGGAACTCGTCGACAACACCCAGAACAACCGGGTCGGCCACCAGAGCCACGAGCTGACCGGTTCCTACCGGTACATCAAGCTCGACGTGTACAAGTCGTTCGACCTCGCGCACGGCAAGGACGCCGACTGGTCCCGCGGGCTCTACGAGGTCTCCGTCTACGGAGAATGAGAACCGCCGCGCCCGGCTACGAGGCGACCGTGCTGGTCGCAGCCCTCAACGAGTGGCTGTGACCAGCACGTTCGACTCCGCACCCTAGGCCGCGGAGTCGGCCAGGATCGAGTCGATCTGGTCCAGCGCCGCGGAGATGCCCTCCTCCATGCCCATGGACACGAGCTTCTCCATGTCCTCGGTGCTGGAGAAGGTGCTCTCGATGGTCATCACCGTGGCCGCCCCGCCCTCGGCGGTGAGCCGTACGCGCACGGTCGTGGTGGGCATGCCGGGGTCGGGCCGGCCGGAGTCGTCGGCGAAGCCGTCCTCGAACTCCAGCCCGTGCGGGGCGTCGACCGACCGGACGCGCCACCAGCCGTGGTACTTGTCGCCCTCAGGCCCGGTCATGAAGTACGTGACCGCACCCCCGGGCGCCAGGTCATGGTCGACCACGGTCGCCGGGTAGGTCGGCGGGCCCCACCACCGCTCCAGCGTGCGCGGGTCCTGCCAGACCTTCCACACCTGCTCGGGCGGTGCGTCGAACCGTGCGGTGACGGTCAGGGTGAGGGCCTCAGGGTTCTTCTGGACGTCGATCACGGTCATGAGCGTGCTCCTTGCCGTGCTGTGGGTCACTTGGGTCGGGGTCGGGGTCGGGAGCAGGGCCGGACTCGGCGAGGATCGCGCCGATGCGGTCGACGCGCCCGCGCCACACCTCCGTCAGCTGGTCCAGCAACCGGTGCACCTCACCCAGCGCGTCCGCGTTGCCCCGCACCCGCTGTTCCCTGCCCTGCCGCTCCTTGGTGACCAGCCCGGCCCGCTCCAGCACCGCCACGTGCTTCTGCACGGCCGCGAAGCTCATCGGGAACCTCCGGGCGAGGTCCGAGACCGAGTACGCACCGGTCAGGGTGAGCGCGACGATCTCGCGCCGCGTCGCGTCGGCCAGCGCCTGGAAGAGGCGATCGGCGCGGTCACTGGGCCCGGTGGACTCGGTGGACTGCTGACGTACAACCATTGAGTTGTACGTTACCGGGCGCGTCCCACTCCGGCAACACGTCACGGCAACCGCCCCGACCTCTCGATCCGCCCCTCCCGGTTGGCGTGCCGCACCCGTTCCCGCAGCACCTCCCCCACCGGCACCTCCCCCACCGACTCCGGCGGACAGTCCCACTCGGGCCCACCTCCGACCGGCCGCAACCGCACCCGCCCGCCCACGTGCCCCATCACTTCCCCCACCCGTCCGTCCCGTAGGTCCAGCACGTGCGCACCGACCACCGGCTCCTCCCCGCGCAGCACCGAGGCCAGCCGCTCGGCCGTACGCACGTTGCAGCGCCCCAGATCGACGAGGGCGAACGGCGCCTCGCTCGCCGCGGTCACCGGGTCCACGCGCAACGACGGCAACCCGACGCCCACGCCGACGAGGGCCTTCCGCAACGACTCCACCACTTCTTCGGTCGACCGCACGCCCACGCACCTCCACGCTGAGTTGATGGTTCGCCACACAGAGTGGCGAAAACGCGTCTAACCTGGCCAGACAGGGCGCCCCAACAACCTCAGCCGTCCGACCGGGAGTTGCCATGCCAGGACCGAAGGACCTCGACCCGTCGTCGTCGCCCCGCGCCCTGCTGGGCGCCGAGCTGCGCCACGCCCGCGAGAAAGCGGGGCTCAGCCAGGAGGAGTTGGGGCTGCGACTGTTCGTGAGCGGCTCGTTCATCGGGCAGTTGGAGGCGGGTACGCGACGGATGCAACGGGAGTACGCGCGATTGCTGGACGAAGCGTTGGGGACGGAGGACTTCTTTCAGCGGAACTGTGGGGCGGCGGCGAAGTCGAAACATCCGGAGCACTTCGCCGAGGCGGTGGAGGCGGAGGCTCAAGCCACAGCGATCAGAGAGTACGCGCCCCTTCTGATCCCCGGGCTGCTCCAGACACCCGCGTACGCACGAGCCGTCTTCCGTGCGTATCGGCCGACAGCGCCCGAGGACAAGATCGACGAGTTGGTAGCAGCCCGGATGGAGCGGGCGTGCATCCTCGACGGTCCAACAGAGCCTTTGTTGTGGGCGGTGATTGACGAAGCCGCGTTGCGCCGAGTGACGGGCGGCCCCGGTGTCATGGCCGAGGCCTTGCGCCACATCGCCGCCCTGGCCCGCCGGAACCGGGTCATCGTGCAGGTGCTGCCGTTCGACGCGGGCGCACACGCGTCGATGGAGGGCGCCATCAAGCTGATGGACTTCGAGGACGCGCCCCCGCTGGTCTACTTCGAAGCTGTCGGAACCGGACGGCTGGAGGACGACCCGGCCACGGTCAGGCACAACAGGTTCAACTACGAACTCCTCATGGCCTCCGCGCTCCCGCCGAAGAACTCCCTGGCCAGGCTTGAGGCGATGGCCCAGGATTACGAGCATGAGGAGCATCCCTGAGTCCGACCTGGACGCGGCCGTCTGGTTCAAGTCCAGTTACAGCGGCGGCAGCGGCGGCAACTGCCTGGAAGTCGCCCGCTGGCGCAAGTCGACGTACAGCGGCGGCAGCGGCGGCGACTGCCTCGAAGTCGCCGCCAGCCACCCCACCCACATCCCCGTCCGCGACTCCAAGAACCCCCACGGCCCGAGGCTCGCGTTCCGGGCGGAGGTCTGGTCCGCGTTCGTCGACGAGCTCAAGCGGGACTAGTGCCGGAACTGCAGCTGCTCCGACCGGACCACGTCCCCGCGCTGCTCACCTTCGAGCGGGACAACCGCGCCTACTTCGCCGCGTCCATCCCTGACCGGGGTGACGACTACTTCGCCCGGTTCGACGAGCGGCTGCGTGCCCTGCTCGCCGAACAGGAGGCGGGAGACTGCTACTTCCACGTGCTGGTCGACGCCGCGGGCGAGGTGGTGGGGCGCGTCAACCTGGTGGACGTGGCGGACGGCGGTGCCGAGCTCGGATACCGGATCGCGGAGCGGGCCGCGGGGCGCGGGCTCGCCACCCGGGCCGTGCGGTCGGTGTGCGACCTCGCCGCCGGCAGGTACGGACTGACCTGGCTGCGGGCCAAGGCCACGCTCGACAACGCGGCGTCGCGCGCCGTGCTCGCCCGTGTCGGGTTCAGCGTCACCGGCGAGACGCGGCTCAATGGGCGCCCCGCCCTGACCTATGTCCACAAACTCCGACCCGCCGAGGAAGAAAGTCATTGGGGAGGCCCGCCGGGCACCCAAGAGGACAAGATCTGACCTATACGCCTCCTAGCGTGTGCCTTACCGACCGAACGGGAAACCACGGAGGGCCCACGCCATGAACGACACCCTGACCACCACCGGCCAGCACATCGACGAGCGCACCGACCTGCTGGAGGCGCTGGGCAAGCAGCGGCACTTCCTGCGGTTCACCACCCGCGACCTCACCGACGAGCAGGTCGGTCGGCGAACCACCGTCAGCGAGCTCTGTCTCGGCGGCCTGATCAAGCACGTCACGTCGGTGGAACGCGGCTGGGCGGACTTCATCCGGAAGGGCCCGTCGGCGATGCCCGACTTCACCGCCATGACCGAGGCCGACTGGGCCCGCAGGGCCGACGAGTTCAAGATGCTGCCCGGCGAGACGCTGGCCGGTGTGCTGGCCGCGTACGACGAGGTGGCCCGCGGAACCGACGAACTGGTCGCCTCCCTGCCCGACCTGAACGCCTCCCACCCGCTGCCCAAGGCCCCGTGGTTCCAGGCCGACGCACGGTGGTCGGCCCGCCGGGTGCTGCTGCACATCGTCGCCGAGACCGCCCAGCACTCGGGCCACGCCGACATCATCCGGGAGGCCCTGGACGGCTCCAAGAGCATGGGCTGACCCACCGAGGGCCGCGTCGAGGAAGGACGCTGTTGGCGAATCCGCGGCCTGAGGCCGATTGGCTTCTCAGTCCCACCGACACTCCCTGCACGCGGCGTGTCGGTGGGACTCACGAGCCACTCGGCGCCCCTTCGGCGGAGCATTCGCCCACAGCATCCGAGGAAGGCACAGCCCCCTCAGGCGCGAGGTTCACCGGGCCGTGGCGGGTGTGTGGGACAGCGCGTCGAGGAAGCGTTCGAGCGCCGCGTTGAACTCGGCCGGACGCTCCAGGTTCGGCATGTGCGCCGCCCCGTCGATGATCGCGAGGGTGGAGCCGGGTACACGTTCGTGGATGAGGCGGGCGTCACCCACGGGGGTGAACTCGTCGTCGCTGCCGACCACGACCAGGGTCGGCACCGCGACGTCCCGCAGCATGCCGGTGTAGTCCGGCCGCTCGGCCCGGCCGCGCAGTGCGGCCGCCGCGCCCTCGGGGTCGGTACCGGACATCATGGCCAGGACGTGCTCGGCGACCGCGGGCAGTTCCTCGATGTTGTGCGGCGCGACCATCTTGGACAGCACCTCGCCCGCGTAGCCGGTCATGCCCTCCCGCAGCAGGCGCTCCGCCATCTCGTAGCGCGCGTTCCTGCCCTCCTCGGTTTCCGCCGCGGCGAAGGTGTCCGCGAGCAGCAGACCGCGGACACGGTCCGGGAACAGCCGGTGGAACTCCATGACGATCTGTCCGCCCATGGACAGGCCGCCCAGGACGACTCGGTCGAGCCCCAGGTGGTCGAGGAGACCGGCGATGTCGCGGGCGAACGTCTCCAGCATGGTCTTTCCCGGGACGACCGTACTCTCGCCGTAACCCCGGAGGTCCGGGGTGATCACCCGCCATCCGGTCCGGCTGAAGTGCTCGGCCTGCGGACGCCACATCGTGCGGTCGAACGGATGCCCGTGGACCAATACCAGGGGATCACCGTGACCTTCGTCCTCGTACCCGAGAGTGACCCCGTCCAAAGACCACGTGCTCATGTGCCCGGCCCTCCTCAACGCGCCGTCATACGTGCTGTTTCACGTGCGGCGACTTGACTCCTCGAGGCTATGGGGTGCAATCTCTCGATTCAATGAAAACAATGCACTCGGTGCAATATGGGAATTGAATCGAAGGTGTGCCGTGGATGACTACCGCCTGATCGCCGATGGTCTGGCGGCCGACATCGCCGCCGGCCGCCTCCGCCCAGGGGAACGACTCGCCCCGCAGCGCCGCTTCGCGCGCCAGCGGGGCATCGCGAGTTCGACCGCCGCGCGGGTCTATCAGGAGCTGATCCGGCGCGGCCTGGCCGTCGGAGAGGTCGGCCGGGGCACGTTCGTACGCGCGGCCGCGCCTGCCGCCGAGCCCGCGCTGGCCGAACCCGGCGGCGCCCGAGTGGATCTGGAACTCAATTTCGCCGTCCTGCCGGAACATCCGGGTCTCCTCCAGCAGGGCCTGGAGCGCCTGCTGCGTTCCGGCCAGTTGGGCGCGTCGCTGCGGCCGATGACGGCGGCCGGCACGCAGAACGCCCGTCGGGCTGCCGCGTCACTGTTGGCCCGCAGCGGTTGGGCGCCTGAGCCGCAGCAGTTGCTCTTCGCCGGAAGCGGCAGGCAGGCGATCGCCGCCGCGATCGCCGCCCTCGTGCCCGCCGGTGAGCGCCTCGGTGTCGAGACGCTCACCTATCCGCTGGTCAAAGGCATCGCGGCACGCCTCGGTGTCACGTTGGTCCCGCTGGCGATGGACGACGCCGGGCTGCTCCCGGCCGCCCTCGCCGCCGCGCCCCCGCTGCGCGCGGTCTATCTTCAGCCGACGCTGCACAACCCGCTGGGCATCACTGTGCCCGACGAACGGCGCGCCGAACTCGCGGCGCTGCTGGGCCAGAAGGACGTGTACGCGATCGAGGACGGCATCTATGGTTTCCTGCGTCCCGACCAGCCGCCTCTGGCCGCCCTCGCGCCCGAACGCACCGTCCTGGTCGACAGCCTGTCGAAGCGGTTGGCCCCGGGCCTCACGCTCGGTTTCCTGGTGACGCCCGCGGATCTCACGGCCAGGGTCGCCTCCGCCCTCCGCTCAGGAACGTGGATGGCATCGCGCTTCGCCCTCGACGCGGCCACGCAGTGGATCCGCGACGGCACCGCCGCCGAGATCGAGCGCACCAAGCGCCAAGACGCGGCCGTTCGTCAGCGGATCGCCGCCGAACGGCTGGCGGGATTCCGGGTGCGCGCGGATCCGTCCGCCTATCACTGCTGGTGGGAACTGCCGGAACCCTGGCGGGCCGAAACCTTCGTCGCCGCCGCCGCGCGGAGGGGCATCTCGGTCACGCCCGCCGGGGCGTTCGCCGTCGGGCCGGGCCACGCGCCCAACGCCGTACGACTCGCGCTCTCCGCCCCGCCCACCGACACCCTTGCCCATGCCCTCGACGTGCTGGCGGAACTGGCGCGCGGCACGCCCGACGACGCGGGATGGGACTGAGCTCGACGTTCACGGTCCGACACCCAACTGCGGCCTTGTCCACGGGACATGATGCGCTTCGTCAGTTGTTCTCCGCCGGGCGCCGGAGCTACCTCCCGCCCCGGTGGCCCGTCACCGACGCGATCCACCGGATGAAGTCGCCCGGGTCCTGGTCGGCGCCGTGTCCGGCGTCCCAGTAGTAGAGGGTGTTGACGTCGTCGCCCAGGCCGGTCAGGCGGGCGGCGAGGTTGCCGGCGACCGTGTGCGAGGTGTCGGTGTCCTTCGTGCCGAGGCGGATCCACCAGTGCCTGGCCCGGTTGCCGTTGACCTTGTCGACGAGGTGGTACATCGGGTTCATGAGGTGGAGCTTGGCGGGGACGTCCTCGTCGAGGCGCGCGCCGCTGCCGCCCTCGTGGCGGAGGCTGTAGAGGGTGAAGTGGCGGGCCTTCGTCGTCCCCGTGCCGTAGAGGTTGTTCTCGGGGGTGGAGAGGTCGAAGGCGTCGAAGGACGGGGCGTTCTTCTTGCGCGCGCCGACGTGGGTGAGGAAGTCGGCCCAGGAGAAGCTCGCCCGGCCGCCGGACCAGGTGATGAAGGTGTGGGCCGCCAGGTACGTCTCGCGGTCCGCGTCCGACAGGGTCGCGAGGTACCGGGTCGCCGACGGCTCCATGTGGGTCTTCAGCAGATAGTCGTCCAGGTTGCGGGCGGTGAGGGCTCCGAAGCCCTTCGCCCGCAGTTTGAGGGAGGCGAGGTGGTCGCCGTACGCGGTCCTCAGCTCCTTGGAGATCGTCTGGTCGACCTGCGCGCCGCTGCCCAGCGGGTTGGTTCCCCAGCACCACTCGTACGCCATGTCGGCGTGCTCCAGGTCGGTGATGGGGCACCAGGCGCCCGTCGCGAAGATGGCGTCGCTCGCTTCGGCCGCGCCGATCTCCTCCAGGTAGGGGCGGTACAGCGGGCTGTCGCCCGACGCGCCGAGCAGTGACGACAGGGCGCCGCCCGCGCTGACGCCGGAGGAGACGATCCGGTTCACGTTCCCCGGTATCCGGCCCTTGTTGAACTTCACGTACCGTACGGCGGCCTTGAGGTCGACGATGGCCGCCGGCGCGGTGCCGTAGTACACGCCGGACGAGTCGACGAGGGTACGGCCACGGGCTCCCGGCTCGACGACGACGTACCCGGCGGCGAGGGCGAGCGCCTGCCGGCTCGTCCCGCCGCCCATGCCCGAGGCCGTGATCCCGGTGTTGTTCGCGACGCTCGACGGCATGTATCCGCCGACGGAGTTGGCGAAGAGGATGGGGGCGCCGGAGGCGTCGACAGCCGTGCCGTCGATCTTCACGGGGACGCTGACGTTGAGGGACTGGTAGGTCGCGTCGACCGGGTTCGCCACGTAGGAGGCGACCTTGTGGAAGTGGTAGACGACCTCGTGGGCGGTGCCCTCGGTGTCGGTGATGCCGATGGTCAGCTCGGTGTAGGCGTCGGGGTCGAAGACCAGGGACGGGTCCGGGGACGCCGAGGACTCCGAGGACGCCCGGCTCGCCGCGCGTGCGCCGGAGGCGAATCCGACCGCCGGTATCGCTGCGGTCGCGCTGAGCCCCATGACCACTGTCCTACGCTTCACTTCACGTCTCCTGTCTTCGCGACTCGTTCGAGCAGCCGGACAACAACCGTTTGCTCGTGCGCAGTTGGGCGCGGCCCCGCTGGACGCGGGCACGCCGCCAGTGCACCAGCCGTTTCTTAAGACCTCCTTTGTGTCCCGGCGACAGCGCGGGGAACCGGCCACCCGCCCCAGCTGGCCCGACCACCTCCGTTCCGCCCTCCCCACCTGCGAACCGCGCTAATCGCCCACAAAATTGTCAGCAATTTTGGCGTAAATCTTGTGCGCGCCAGACGAGCGTGTACCGCCAGAACATCCGGCGCCGAAGCCGAGCGCCGGGCAGCACACGCCGCGCCTCCCGGACGATGTCACCGAAGCCCGTCTCCGCCGCCCGCGTCACGGCGGTCATCGAGACCGGCCGCGCCACCGCACGCCCCCTGCTCTTGACCCAACCGACGACGGCGTTCGCCGGAACGGAGGCGAGGCTGAGCAGATGGTCCACGAAGCTCTCCTCACGAGCCAGACCGACCACCACCAGCGTTCCACCAGGCCTCAGTTGTCCCCGGAAGCGCGTGAGCGTCTCACTCAGCGGCAGGTGGTGGAGCACGGCAACGCAGGTGATGACGTCGTACGACCCGCCAGGCCCCCCGTCCAGCGCGTCCGCCACGCTGAAGGCCACGGGAGCAGCCGAGGAGCCCGACGGAGTCAACTCCCGCGCCCGCTCCACGATCCCCGGATCGGCGTCGATCCCGTGCACCTCCCGTGCCCTCCCCGCCAGCAGCCGCGCCAGATCGCCACTCCCGCACCCGACATCCAGCGCCCGATCGAAGCGCCGCGGCAACTGGCGCAGGATCCAGCGGTGGTAGTGCGCGTTGTGGTCCCAGGGGTGCGCGGCGTTGAAGCGGTGCAGGGCCTGGAGGAGGCGGTGCTTCAGCTCGGTCATACGGCCAGTCCACCAGAGGAGGACACGCCGACGGGCCGCCGTCCACCACCGGAGGACCACGCCGACGGGCCGCCCCCGCACGTCGTGGGCGGCTCAGCGCCTACCCGAACACCACATCCGCCAGCCGCGCGACCTGGTCCACGTCCGAGGACCAGCAGTACAGGATCACTTCGTCCGCCCCGATCCCGGCGAACCCGGCGACGGTGTCCCGAACCGCCTCCGCGCTCGTGAGCAGGCCGTCGGCCATGTAGTCCGCGCGGCCCGTGAAGGCGTAGTAGCGCAGGAGGTTGGCGCGGGCGTCGTCGATCATCGACGACTCGCCCACCGCGACGTTGGCCTGGGCGACCAGCCGGGGCCGTCCCGGCCGTTCGTGCTTCTGCCAGGCCTTCTCCACGTCGCGGAAGAGCCGGTCCATGTGTGCCGGAGGCAGGGCCGCGCCGAGGAAACCGTCGCCCCAGCGTGCGACGCGTTCGAGCGCTGCGGGAGCGAAGCCGCCGAAGAGGACCTCGGGGCCGCCGGGGGTGGCGGGCAGGGGGCCGATGGGACCGACGCCCTCCGCGTAGGGCCGGCCCGCCCAGGTCCAGCGCAACGACTCCATCTGTTCGTCGAGGCGACGGCCTCGGCGCCGTAGGTCGGTGCCCGTGACCCGGCAGTCGTCCTCCCGCCCGCCGACGCCGATGCCGAGGGTGAAGCGGCCGCCCGAGAGACGGTCGAGCGTGGCGGTCTGCTTGGCGAGGATCGCGGTGTTGTGGTGCGGGGCGAGCAGGACTTCGGTCTGGACGCGGACGCGGGTGGTCGCCCCGGCGAGGACGGCCAGGGTCACCAGGGGTTCGGGGTTGTCGTAGACGACGCGGTCGAGCAGCCCGAGGGTGGTGAAGGGGCTCGCGTCGGCTTGACGGGCCCAGGTCAGCAGGGCGTTGGGGTTGTCGATGGGAAGGCCGAGGCCGATGTTCACGGCGGAACTCCTGAGAGAGGCGAAGGGCATGCGGAAGTCGCTGCCGCCCCTCCTTGGGTCACGCACCGGCCGATGAACCGTGTGCGCGCCCGCCCGCTCCCGTTCTGCGGCGTCGTTCTGGGGAGCGTGGCGCCGGAGTCCGCTCACGGTATCCCGGTGCTCCCGCCTCCGGCGATCGAATTAAGTCGGAGGGGAGACAGGAGAGTCAGGGAACAGACCGCCTGCGGCTGTTCACGATCGCGGTGAGGGCCACTAGCGTGAACGCATGCTCACGGTCGAAGTCACCGAGATCTTTCCGTGTACGCCCGACGAGTTGCTCGACTTCGTGATGGACGTCGAGCGGTACGCGCTGGTGGACCGCAAGCTCCGCCCCGTGCTGTGGACCCGGCGCGAAGGGGACCTTCTGGAGTTCGCGTTCCGGCCCAGACTGGTCGGCCTCCCGGCGCCGAAGACAGTGGCGCGGGCGCGGCTGACCCCGGGTCACCGCGTCGACATCGAACTCGCCCCGCCACCTGCCAACCGCCTGACGAAGCTGGCGTCGGACTTCGACGCCAGCTTCGTGTGCACGCCGGTCGAGGGCGGGACCCGCCTCGTCCGCACCCTCAACTTCCGGTTCCGGCCCCCGTTGAGCTGGCTCGCGACACCGCTGCTGCGACGGCCGCTGACCGCCGACGTCCAGGGGGAGGTGCGGCAGGCCAAGGAGTACATCCAGCGGCAGAAGCGGACACCCTGAGTCCGCTCCCGCCGCCCGGCCCAGCCGAGGAGTTCGGCTGGGCCGGGCGGCTGAGGACTTGAGCGCAGAAGTTCAGCTCAGGAGCTCAGCTGAGGAGCTCAGCTCAGGAGTTCACCCCAGCAGCTCAGCTCAGGAGTTCACCCCAGCAGCTCAGCTGAGGAGTTCAGCTCAGCGACTTCAGCGACGCCGCGTCGTACGGCGCCAGCTCGTCGAAGCGGCCCGCCAGCACCTTCGCCGCCCACTCCGGGTCCTGGAGCAGGGCGCGACCGATGGCGACCAGGTCGAACTCCTCGGCCTCGATACGGTCCAGCAGGTCGTCGATGCCCCGGACCGTCGAGCCCTCACCGGCGAACGCGCGCAGGAACTCGCCGTCCAGGCCGACCGAGCCGACGCTGATGGTGGGCTTGCCGGTGAGCTTCTTGGTCCAGCCCGCGAGGTTGAGGTCCGAGCCGTCGAACTCGGGGAGCCAGTAGCGGCGCGTGGAGGCGTGGAAGGCGTCCACACCGGCCGCGGCCAGCGGGGTCAGCAGCGCCTCCAGCTCCTCCGGCGTCTCGGCGAGCTTCGCGTCGTACGCCTCCTGCTTCCACTGCGAGTAGCGGAAGATGACGGGGAAGTCCGGGGACACGGAGTCCCGTACCGCCGCCGCGATCTCCGCCGCGAACTTCGTACGCGCCACGAGGTCGCCGCCGTAGGCGTCGGTGCGGCGGTTGGTCCCCTTCCACAGGAACTGGTCGATCAGGTAGCCGTGGGCGCCGTGCAGTTCGACGCCGTCGAAGCCGATGCGCTCGGCGTCGGCCGCGGACTTGGCGAAGGCGGCGATGACGTCGTCCAGGTCCGCTTGCGTCATCTCCTTGCCGGTGCCGGGCGTGCCGTCGAGGCGCAGGCCGGAGGGGCCGACCGCAGGGGCGTCCGCGAAGGGGGGCTCGCCCGCCTTGCGCACCATGCCGATGTGCCACAGCTGCGGCACGATCGTCCCGCCCGCCGCGTGCACCGCGTCCGCGACCTTCGCCCAGCCGGCGAGCTGCTCCTCGCCGTGGAAGCGCGGGACGCTGTCGCTCTGCCCGGCCGACTCGTGGCCGACGTACGTGCCTTCGGTGACGATCAGCCCGACGCCCGCGGCGGCGCGGCGCGCGTAGTACGACACCACGTTCTCCCCGGGGATGCCTCCGGGCGAGAACATCCGGGTCATGGGCGCCATCGCGATCCGGTTGGGCACGGTCAGCCCGTTGATCGAGACGGGCCGGGACAGGATCTCGGCGGCTCGGGAGGTGGAGGCGGCCAGTGTCACGGTGAAGCTCCTCGGAGAGATCGGGGACGTCGAGAAGGGGTGCACGGCATGCGCATTCCGGGCGGTATGTGTATGCGCATTGACCGTCCGTCAGAACAACCGCCCCTGGCGTCACCCCATTCCGCAACCGCCACCTCCTGGACTGTGAGCCCGGACACGCCCGAGGGCGGCACCCCCTGTCTCCAGGGAGTGCCGCCCTCGGTACTGGACGGACGGAGCCGATCCGGATAACCGGATCAGAAGTCCATGTCACCGCCCGGCATGCCGCCACCGGCGGGCGCGGCGGCCTTCTCCGGCTTGTCGGCGATGACGGCCTCGGTGGTGAGGAACAGCGCGGCGATCGACGCGGCGTTCTGCAGCGCGGAGCGCGTCACCTTGGCCGGGTCGATGATGCCCTCGGCGATCATGTCGACGTACTCACCGGTCGCGGCGTTCAGGCCGTGGCCGACCTGGAGGTTGCGGACCTTCTCCACGACGACGCCACCCTCGAGACCACCGTTCACGGCGATCTGCTTGAGCGGGGCCTCGAGCGCGAGCTTCACGGCGTTGGCGCCGGTCGCCTCGTCACCCTCGAGCTCCAGCTTCTCGAAGACCTGGGAGGCCTGCAGCAGGGCCACGCCACCGCCGGCGACGATGCCCTCCTCGACGGCCGCCTTCGCGTTGCGGACGGCGTCCTCGATGCGGTGCTTGCGCTCCTTGAGCTCGACCTCGGTGGCGGCACCGGCCTTGATGACCGCGACACCGCCGGCGAGCTTCGCCAGGCGCTCCTGCAGCTTCTCGCGGTCGTAGTCGGAGTCGCTGTTCTCGATCTCGGCGCGGATCTGGTTCACCCGGCCGTTGACCTGGTCGGAGGAGCCGGCGCCGTCGACGATGGTGGTCTCGTCCTTGGTGATGACCACCTTGCGGGCCTTGCCCAGCAGGTCGAGGGTGGCGTTCTCCAGCTTGAGGCCGACCTCCTCGGAGATGACCTCGCCGCCCGTGAGGATGGCGATGTCGCCGAGCATGGCCTTGCGGCGGTCACCGAAGCCCGGGGCCTTGACGGCGACGGACTTGAAGGTGCCACGGATCTTGTTGACGACCAGGGTCGACAGGGCCTCGCCCTCGACGTCCTCGGCGATGATCAGCAGCGGCTTGCCCGACTGCATGACCTTCTCCAGGAGCGGGAGCAGGTCCTTGACGGAGCCGATCTTGGAGTTGGCGATCAGGATGTACGGGTCGTCGAGCGACGCCTCCATACGCTCCATGTCGGTGGCGAAGTACGCCGAGATGTAGCCCTTGTCGAAGCGCATACCCTCGGTGAGCTCCAGCTCCAGACCGAAGGTCTGGGACTCCTCGACGGTGATGACGCCTTCCTTGCCGACCTTGTCCATCGCCTCGGCGATGAGCTCGCCGATCTGGGTGTCGGCGGCGGAGATGGAGGCCGTGGAGGCGATCTGCTCCTTGGTCTCGACATCCTTCGCCTGCTCGAGCAGCGCACCGGAGACGGCCTCGACGGCCTTCTCGATGCCGCGCTTGAGGGCCATGGGGTTGGCGCCGGCGGCTACGTTGCGCAGGCCCTCCTTGACCAGGGCCTGGGCGAGAACGGTCGCGGTGGTCGTACCGTCACCGGCGACGTCGTCCGTCTTCTTGGCGACTTCCTTGACCAGCTCGGCGCCGATCTTCTCGTACGGGTCCTCGAGCTCGATCTCCTTGGCGATGGACACACCATCGTTGGTGATCGTGGGGGCGCCCCACTTCTTCTCGAGGACGACGTTGCGACCCTTGGGGCCGAGCGTCACCTTGACGGCGTCCGCGAGCTGGTTCATGCCGCGCTCGAGGCCGCGCCGTGCCTCCTCGTCGAACGCGATGATCTTGGCCATGTGAAGTGGTCCCTCCAGGACTGGGGGTGATTCCTTCGGACCGCGCCCGCGCCCGCGACGGACGGCTCGCGGGCCTCGTGGTTCCTTGCCCCACTTGACCTGCGGGCCTCACCGACCCGGTCCTTCGTTGTCACTCTCACCTTCAGAGTGCTAACGCCAATGATTAGCACTCGACCCACCCGAGTGCAAGGTGCGCTCGCGTAGCGAGCTCCTTGAGGGGCGGTGGTCGGGTGACGGGTGGGCGCAAGCGCCTGAGGATGATCCGCAGGTGAACGCACCCGTGCGCCCGCGTGCGCCCACCCCTCCACCCACCCCTCCGTCCACGACCGGCCCCACGACCCCGGACAGGCCGAAGGGCCCGTACCCAGGGGATCAACTCCCCATAAGGCACGAGCCCTTCGAAGAAAAACGAAGTGCGTCGCTGCTGTTTCAGTCGGCGCGTGCTTCAGCCGGTCGCCAGCCGGACCATGTCCGCCTGCGGCCCCTTCTGACCCTGCGAGATCTCGAACTCGACCCGCTGGCCCTCCTCCAGGGTGCGGTAACCGTCCATCTGGATAGCGCTGTAGTGGACGAATACATCCGCACCACCGTCGACCGCGATGAAGCCGTACCCCTTCTCCGCGTTGAACCACTTGACGGTGCCCTGAGCCATGCCTAACTCCCCTATTACTGGCCCTTGCGCAGACCCACACTTCGCGGATCCGGGTCAGACCTCACCCCCCAACGGTTGGGGGTGTGCGCCGGAACGCGTCGACCGCGGCTGAATGTATCTGTCCAACTGCCGTCTGCAACAGGTCAATCGGACGAGAAATCTGGACACGACCGGTCGGGAATGTACGGAGAATTCGCCCGAATTCGGGGCAAGTCGGGCCCCATAAAAGGAACATAAGGCGCAAAAGCCTCGCCCACTTTGGCTACTTCATAGCGGGCGCGCGGCAAGAACTCATATGCACCCGGCGGGAATCGGGAGCGTGAATCGAACCGGGTTCCCCAACTGTACCGTGCTCAACCATAGAGAATGGCCCCCTCCGCTTCTCTCACGGAGGGGGCCATTCGATGAACTCTCGGTAACCAATGTTACCGAAGGTAATAATCGGTCGGTCAACCGGTTCTCTCAGCCGCCGGCGACGGCCGGAATGATGGACACGCCGGCCCCGTCCGGGGTCGCCGTCTCCAGCCCCTGCTCGAAGCGGACGTCGTCGTCGTTCACGTACACGTTCACGAACCTGCGCAGCTTGCCCTGGTCGTCCAGGACCCGGGCCGCGATACCGGTGTGGTTCTTCTCCAGGTCGGCGATGACCTCGGCGAGGGTCGCCCCCTCGGCAGCCACCTCGGCCTGACCGCCGGTGTAGGTACGCAGGATGGTGGGGATGCGGACGTTGACGCTCATGGGGTGGGACCTCCCGGTGGGGTACTGCTGTGGCTGAGGGGGGCGCGCCCCGAAAGGGGCGCGAGGCACTGCGCGACCAGCCCCCACCGGCCCGCAGCATGAAAACTTACGCGAGGCCGGCCTCACGGAACGAGTCCAGGTTGGGACGAATGGTCGCCGTCACCCCCGTACCGGCAACGGCGTCCAGCGTCTTGAGACCGTCACCGGTGTTGAGGACGACCGTGGTCAGGGCCGGGTCCAGCACACCGTTCTCGATCAGCTTCTTCGTGACACCGACGGTCACACCACCGGCGGTCTCCGCGAAGATGCCCTCCGTCCGCGCGAGCAGCTTGATCGCGTCCACGATCTGCTCATCCGTCACGTCCTCCACGGCGCCGCCCGTCCGCCGGGCGATGTCGAGAACGTACGGACCGTCCGCCGGGTTGCCGATGGCGAGCGACTTGGCGATGGTGTCCGGCTTCTGCGGCCGGACGACGTCGTGACCGGCCTTGTAGGCGACGGACACCGGCGAGCAGCCCTCGGCCTGCGCACCGAAGATCTTGTACGGCTTGTCCTCGACGAGCCCGAGCTTGATCAGCTCCTGCAGACCCTTGTCGATCTTCGTGAGCTGGGACCCGGAGGCGATGGGCACGACGATCTGGTCGGGGAGCTTCCACCCCAGCTGCTCGCAGATCTCGTACGCCAGCGTCTTGGAGCCCTCCGCGTAGTACGGCCGCAGGTTGACGTTGACGAAGCCCCAGCCCTCACCGGCCGGGTCGCCGATGAGCTCGGAGCAGAAGCGGTTCACGTCGTCGTAGTTGCCCTCGATGCCGACGAGCTCACCGCCGTAGACGGCGGCCATGACGACCTTGCCCTGCTCCAGGTCGTGCGGGATGAAGACGCAGGAGCGGAATCCGGCGCGCGCGGCGGCGGCCCCCACGGCGCCGGCGAGGTTGCCGGTCGAGGAGCAGGACAGGGTGGTGAAGCCGAAAGCCCGCGCGGCCTCCAGGGCCTGGGCGACGACCCGGTCCTTGAAGGAGTGCGTCGGGTTGCCGGAGTCGTCCTTCACGTACAGCCCGCCGGTCACGCCGAGCTCGCGCGCCAGGTTGTCGGCCTTGACGAGCTCGGTCCAGCCGGGGTTGAGGTTGGGCTTGCCGGCCACGTCGGCGGGGACGGGCAGCAGGGGCGCGTAGCGCCAGATGTTCGCGGGACCCGCCTCGATGCGCTTGCGGAGCTCCTCCGTGTCGTAGGAGGAGAAGTCGTACGCGATCTCGAGCGGGCCGAAACACTCCACGCAGGCGAAGACCGGGCCGAGGGGCACGCGGTGACCGCACTCGCGGCAGCTCAGGGCCGCGGCGGGACCGAGGTCCACGGCGGAGGCGGCGGAGGTGTCGGAATCGGTGGATCCGGTTGCAACAGTCTGTGCAGCCATGTGAGGGGAGGCCCTTTCTCCTCATCTTCCTCACGACGCATCTCGCCGTGAGACGGATTTGGCACCTTCCCAAGCCGGGAGCCTCACCACATCAACGTGGTCAGACCGGCTGGAGGGTTGCCGGGGCTTCATCGGGCCGTGTCCCTCTGCCCCTCTGGATGAGCGGTATGCGGTTGTGTACGCGGTTGTTGATCGTGGAACGCGACGGCGACCCCGCAATGCGATGGTCATCCGCCTTGCTCAAGACTGTAACCGAAGGCCAGGAGAGTTGAGATAGCCGTCCGCACCGCGAGATGGATCACACGAAGAGTTACCGTGGTCGAAGAGTGAGGAGCCGCAGACCGTGCTGAACGAAGTCGAACGCTGGCTGAGCACCCGCTCCTGGTCCGTGACCGATCGCCCGCTCCACCGCGTCCTGGCCGCCAAACGTTCCTCGGGCCAGTCGGTGAGTGTCGTGCTGCCCGCGCTCAACGAGGAGGAGACGGTCGGCGAGATCGTCGCCGTCATCCGCCACGACCTCATGGCCCAGGTCCCCCTCGTCGACGAGATCGTCGTCGTTGACTCGGGATCGACGGACCGCACCTCGGAGGTGGCCGCCGCCGCGGGCGCGACGGTGGTGCACCGGGACGAGATCCTCCCCCGCATCCCGGCCGTGCCCGGCAAGGGCGAGGTCCTCTGGCGCTCCCTGCTGGTCACCCGCGGGGATGTCGTCTGCTTCGTCGACGCGGACCTGAAGGAGTTCTCGTCGGACTTCGTCCTGGGCATCGTGGGCCCGCTGCTCACCGACCCGGGCGTCGACCTGGTCAAGGCGATGTACGACCGCCCGCTCGGCACTGAGTTGGATTCGCTCGCCTCCGGCAAGACCGCGGGCCAGGGCGGCCGGGTCACCGAACTCATGGCCCGCCCCCTGCTCAACATGCACTGGCCACAGCTCGCGGGCTTCGTCCAGCCCCTGGGCGGCGAGTACGCGGCCCGGCGCAGCCTGCTGGAGCGGCTGCCCTTCCCCGTCGGCTACGGGGTGGAGCTCGGCATGCTGGTCGACGCCCTCCACCTGGTGGGCCTGGACGCCCTCGCCCAGGTCGACGTCGGCGTCCGCAAGCACCGCCACCAGGACGGCCAGGCCCTCGGCCGCATGTCCGCCGCGATCTACCGCACGGCCCAGCTCCGCCTGGCCCGGGGCCACCTGATCCGCCCGGCCCTGACCCAGTTCGAACGGGGCGCGGAGGGCTTCGAGCCGCGCACGTACTCGGTGGACACGGAGGAGCGGCCGCCGATGACGGAGATCGAGGAGTACGTGGAACGAAAGGCGGCGTGAGCGCCCCGTCAGGGGCGCGGGGAACGGCGCGACAAGCCACGACGAACCGGCACCCGCGCAACAACAGTTCCCCCCGAGCTCTTGGGCACCGTGGGCCACGCGGCGGCACCGCACGTTTGAGCGGTTCCCCGGAGGGCTAAGTTGACGAGCATGGCCACCGCTTCCACCAACGGCGCCCCCATCCTCGTCGCGTCCAACCGCGGCCCGGTCTCCTACGCCCTGGACGAGACGACCGGCGAGCTCACCGCCAAGCGCGGCGGAGGCGGCCTGGTCTCCGGACTGTCGGCGATCGGGCCGGAGGCCGGCGCGGTGTGGGTGTGCTCGGCGCTGAGCGAGGGCGACCGTGAGGCCGTACGGCGCGGAATCGTAGGGGCGGGGCCGGAGGCCCCTCCGCAGAAGGGCGGTGGTGGGCGACGGGCGGGAGAGGCCGGCGTACGGATGCTCGACATCGACGCCGCCACCCACGCGGACGCGTACAACGGCATCGCGAACTCGGTGCTCTGGTTCGTGCACCACATGCTGTACCAGACGCCCCTGGAGCCGGTCTTCGACGCGGAGTTCCGGCGGCAGTGGGCGTCGTACGAGACGTACAACCGGGCGTTCGCCGAGGCGCTGGCCGAGGAGGCGGGCGAGGGCGCGGCGGTGCTGGTCCAGGACTACCACCTGGTCCTGGTTCCGCGGATGCTGCGCGAACTTCGTCCCGACCTGCGCATCGGCCACTTCTCGCACACGCCGTGGGCGCCCCCGGAGTACTTCCGGATGCTGCCCGACGACATCGCCGCGAAGGTACTGGGCGGCATCCTCGGCGCGGACCGGGCGGCGTTCCTGACGCAGCGCTGGGCGGACGCGTTCACGGACTGCTGTCACGCCGTGCTCGGACCCGGCATCCCGTCGGGGACGCGGATCGGGGTCCACGGTCTGGGAGCCGACGCGGACTTCCTGCGCGGGCGGGCGCACGAGGCCGACGTGGACGAGCGGATGATCTCGCTGCGGGAGCAGATCGGTACGGCGCCGGACGGGAGCCCGCGCCGCTCGATCGTGCGGGTGGACCGCACCGAGCTGTCCAAGAACATCGTGCGGGGGCTGCTGGCGTACGGGCAGTTGCTGGAGGACGAGCCGTCGTGGCGGGAGCGGGTCGTCCATGTGGCGCTGGCGTACCCGTCCCGGCAGGACCTCAAGGTGTACCGGGACTACATGGACGAGGTGCGGCGGGTCGCGGAAGCGATCAACTCCCGTTACGGCACGGCGGACTGGACTCCGGTCGTCCTCCACCTCAAGGACGACTTCGCGCGCTCGCTGGCGGCGTACCGGCTGGCCGACGTGGCGCTCGTGAACCCCATCCGGGACGGGATGAACCTGGTCGCGAAGGAGGTGCCGGTCGTCTCCGACGAGGGGTGCGCGCTGGTGCTGTCGCGGGAGGCGGGGGCGTACGAGGAGCTGGGCGAGGACGCGGTGGTGGTCAACCCGTACGACATCGTGGGGACGGCGCGGGCTCTGCACGAGGCGTTGTCGCTGCCGGTGGGTGAGCGGGGAGAGCGTATGAAGCGGCTCGCTGCCGCGGCGACGGCGCTGCCGCCGACGCGGTGGTTCCTGGACCAGCTGCACGCGCTGGACGACTAGCTTTTCCTCGCCCCCGCCGCCCCTACCCGTCCCATCCCCGGGGCTCCGCCCCGGACCCCGCTCCTCAAACGCCGGAGGGGCTGAAAAATACAGCC